>DATJIB010000280.1:0-6427 GCA_035493575.1 Rhodocyclaceae bacterium
AAGACGCACGCGTTTTATGAGTTACATGGCGGCAAAGCGGTCGTGCTGTCACGTTTCATGCCGCTGTTTCGTACCTTCATTCCTTTTGTTGCCGGTATGGGCAGCATGACTTATGCTCGCTTTACCTTCTTCAATGTCCTGGGCGCTGTGCTGTGGGTGGTTTCTCTAAGTGTGGCCGGTTACCTGTTCGGGAATGTGCCGGGCGTGAAAAGCAATCTGACTTTGCTGATCGTTGGCATCGTCATTGTTTCACTGCTACCCGCCCTGGTGGGCTGGATTAGGCACAGACGCGCCGCCTGATCCGGGTTTTAGGCCATGCACGCTGAGCTATGATTTCTGCATGCGCTGGCTGATCCTGATTCCTGTGCTTGTCTGTTGCGCCCTCAGTCAAGGGTGCAGTACGCCGCGTGGCAGCAAGGAGTCGCGTCTGGATCCTTCGCAGCTGGCCAAGAGTGATATTGACCGCATCAGCGATACTCATCGCCGCCAGCTGGATGCCAGCCTCAGAGTGTTGGCGGAAAAACTCTATAAACGTAATCCCAAGGAATGGAAAAATTCCGGCCAGCCCAGCTTGGAGGCCGCAGTAAACAGAATCTTTGCTTCCGGCGATTGGCGCCTGCCCGAGTTGGGTGATCGCACCGGCACGGATGCAATTTTGATGGGGCTGCGTGAGGACTATACAGGTGACCGTGTGGCCGCTTTCATTGCCGGAATGGGTAGCATGATGCATATGGCTTTTGGTGAGAAACACGAGTTCTACATGTACGACGATCTTGATCCGCAGCGCCTCTACAATGCCGCGCGCAATCTAGAGATCGCAGCGTGGAAGCTCGCCAACAGCCGCGATGCAAATGGTCAGTTGCTCTTGTTGTCGAACGAACAGGGGCCGGTTCCGAATCTCAGTTTCGAGCGCGAGTTCGGCAAGATGATAGGTAATCTCGATCTCCTGTCTGCCACCATTGCCGACAAGTCCAACCGTACGGTGATCAAGATTGTGCAGACACTCGCCACGGCGGTGTTCCTGCCGGTTGCCGCAGTTCTTAAATAACTGTGAAGCTGCCGTCTCGTGGCTGGCGCTGGGCGCTGCTGACCTCTCTCTGTTTACATCTGGCTTTCCTGATGGGGAGTCGCGATTTGTGGCCGGACTGGGGTGAGGATGAGGGCGAATCGCGCATCAACGCCACCTTGTTGCCGCCTCCGCCAATTGCCAAGCCCAAACCGGCTGCCGCGGCTGCTCCTAAACCTAAGCCGACCTCCTCTGCATCTGATGTGGCATCCACAACGGCTACACCGACACCTGTGCCAGCTGCTGTAGAGCCCGTTGCACCGCAGGTCGTGCCGGTTCCCGCTGCAGCGCCGACACGCGCTTTGCCGGCTTCCGGGCGGATGCGTTTCAGTGTGAGCAAAGGCGAAGGGGCGTTTATCGTAGGTGAAGCCATCCATGAGTGGAGCGTTGAGGGCGACCACTACACTTTGCTCAGTACCATGCAGTCGACCGGGCTGGTGGCCTTGTTCAAGACCGTCAAGCTGGGCCAGTCCAGCCGTGGCCTGATTGACGCCAATGGGCTCAAGCCTCTGCAGTTTCGCGATGACCGCAAAGCCGGCCAGTATCGGGCCGACTTTGACTGGGACAAAGGCAGTATCCAGCTGGGCAGCGGAGAGCAGTTGCCGCTCGCTGCAGGGGCGCAGGACGTGCTCTCGATGTTTTACCAGCTGGCCCTGTATCCCCTCGATCAGCCTGAGCTAAGCATGATGGTCACCACGGGCAGCAAGTTCGAGCGCTATACCTTGAAGGTTGAGCCAAACGTGCATGTGCAGATTCGCGATCAGGACATGCTGACCTACCACGTCACCTATCAAGGCCGCGAGAGCGAGCGCATTGAAGTGTGGCTGGCTCAGGCCTGGGGGCGATTGCCGATCAAGCTCCGATATGTCGACCGCACCGGTGGCATCACCGAGCTACTGGCGGAAGAGGTCAATTACGCGGGGAAGCACTGATCCCCGTTTTCAGGCAAGATCCTGCCTCACACCAAGGGATTAGCCTTGGTTCACTGTTTTCCAAGGAATAAAATGAGTTCGCTGCAAATCAGTGCGGCCCTGCTACAGGGCGCACGCAATGTCGTACATGAGTTACTGACATTCGAATATCCCGCTGATGCAGTGCTCTCGCACTACTTCCGTAACAACCGCGAAGTTGGCGCACGCGATCGTGCCTTTATCGCTGAAACCGCTTACTCGATTCTGCGCCGCCTGCGCACGCTGGAGCGCTTGTGCGGTGATCGCGTCACGCCACAACGTCTGATCTTGGCTTCGCTGACCCGCGTTGCCGGCTACAACAATCGCCAGCTGGCAAGCGCTCTGGATCCGGATGAAGTGAAGTGGCTGGATAGCCTGCGTGAAGTCACGCTGGAGCCCGGCAGTTTGGCTGATCAAACGGATTTCCCTGATTGGCTGGCGGATCGCCTGTCGTCATTCATGAGTGACGAGGACGTCATCGCCTTGGCGCGTGGAATGAACCAGCCGGCGCCTTTGGATATCCGCGTGAATTTGATCAAGGCCAATCGTGATGAAGTGCTGGCCAAGTTGCGCGCCGAGGATATCGAGTGCGAGCCGTGCCCTTACGCACCGCAGGGCATACGCTTGAAGAAAAAACCAACCCTGTCCAAGCATCCGCTGTTCCTTGATGGCAGCATTGAAGTGCAGGACGAGGGCAGTCAATTGCTGGGCCATTTGCTGCAGCCCAAGCGCAGTGAGATGGTCATGGACTTCTGTGCCGGCGCTGGCGGCAAGACGCTGCTTCTGGGCGCTTTGATGCGCTCGACTGGCCGCCTGTATGCCTTCGACGTTTCGGATAAACGCTTAAGCAAACTGAAGCCGCGCTTGGCGCGTTCGGGTTTGTCGAATGTGCATCCCGGTGTGATCAGCAATGAGAATGACATCAAGATCAAGCGCTTGGCCGGCAAGTTTGATCGGGTACTGATTGATGCGCCTTGCTCAGGTCTGGGCACCTTGCGCCGCAATCCGGATATCAAGTGGCGCCAGTCGCCGGAGTCGGTGGCTGAACTGACTCAAACACAAGCCAGTATTCTGGTTTCGGCGGCACGCCTGGTGAAGGTGGGGGGCCGTGTCGTGTACGCCACCTGCAGTATCCTGCCGGAAGAGAATCAGGCGATTGTCGAAGCCTTCCTGGCGGCCAACCCGAACTTCGAGCGCTTGTCGGCCGAGCAGGTACTGGCGCAGCAAGGCATTCAATGTGCGACTGGTGAGTATCTGAATCTGCTGCCGCATGTACATGGTACGGATGGCTTCTTTGCTGCCGTGCTGGAGCGCCGTGCCTGATGTCATGGCGTGCGCTGCTGTTGGCCGGGCTGATCGGTTTTGTCGGGTCAGCAGCGGCGACGGAGATGCCGGCCACAGGTAGTGTTGAAGTCGTATTCTCGCCCTGGGATGATGTTGAAGGAAAGCTGATAGCGACGCTGGGCGAGGCCAAACAAACGATTCATGTGCAAGCCTATTTGCTGACTAGCCGGAGTATCACGAAAGCGCTGCTGGATGCACATCAGCGCGGCGTGAAGGTCCGCCTGCTGGCGGATGCCGAGATGGTCAAGAACGGCGACAACACACAGATTCCGAAACTGGCTGAGGCCGGCATTCCGGTGTGGCTGGAAACACGGTACGTCAATGCGCACAATAAAACCATACTGATTGATGCGGAGGGGCAGCATCCCATTGTCATTACCGGCAGTTACAACTACACCTGGTCGGCACAAGCACGCAATGCTGAAAACTTGATTGTATTGCGCGACAATTCCGCACTCGCAGCGCAGTATCTGCATAACTGGCAGCGCCATCAGCGCGATGCCCAAGCGTATACATCAGGGATTTGAACATGACAGATATCGCCATCAGCAGCCTTATGGCCGATCTTTTACGCGACCTACAACGCCCGGATATGGTCTGGCAGGTTGTCGTTGTATGCAGCTGCTTGTTGGTGGGGTGGTTGCTGGAGCGTATGGTGCGTGCCCGTCATGTTGATGTGGATGCGCGCCGCGCCTGGCGCATTGGGCATGGTGGTTTGAAGCGTTTGATTTTTCCGCTCACCGCCTTGCTCTTGATTCTGGTGCTGCGCGTTGCGCTCAAGCCATGGCTGCATATCAACCTGCTTTCCTTTGCTGTGCCTTTGCTGGCATCGCTGGCGATCATTCGCTTTGTATTTTTTGTCTTGCGCGTGACCTTCAGTGACTCAGCCTGGCTGGTCAGTTTTGAGCGCATCTTCGCCATGCTGGTCTGGTTTGGCGTGGTCTTGCATATCACCGGATTTTTGCCGGAGCTGATTGATGCTCTGGAAGAGTTGAGCTTCTCCGTGGGCAAGCAGAAACTTAATCTGTGGGTGATCTTTCAAGGCCTGGGTGCGGTGGCCGTGTCTCTGCTGCTGGCTTTATGGTTGGGCAGCCTGGTCGAGACGCGTTTCATGGGCGCCAGCGGCATGGACGCCAATCTGCAGGTGGTGTTTTCACGCCTGTCCAAAGCCGGCTTTATTTTGCTGGCGATTATGATTTCATTGCCCTTGGTCGGCATTGATCTCACCGCCTTGTCGGTCTTTGGTGGCGCAATCGGGGTGGGGCTTGGTTTTGGCTTACAGAAAATCGCCAGCAACTATGTGGCCGGTTTCATCATCCTGCTCGACCGCTCCATCCGTATCGGCAATGTCATTGCTGTTGGTGCTGACAAAGGACGAGTGACTGAAATTACTACCCGTTACACCGTCGTGCGGGCCGGTACTGGCGTCGAGTCGCTGATACCGAATGAGTCGCTGGTGAGCGGTGTCGTGCAAAACGAGACCTATAGCGATTTCACCGTTCGACATACCTTGGGTGTGCAGATCAGCTATGCCAATGATCCAGAGCAGGCGATGGCGCTGATGGTGGCGGCCGCTCAAGCCAACCCGGCCGTGGCAAAAGAACCCGTGCCGGTTGCATTTTTGCTGGCCTTTGCCGACTCTGGCATTAATTTGGAGCTTCAATACTGGATCGACCGCATGGAAGTGAGCGGCCAACAAGTGCTATCCGACCTGAATTTGGCAGTATGGAAGGCCTTTGCCGCGGCGGGTATCAGTATTCCCTTCCCGCAGCGCGAGGTGCGCATAATAAGTTCAGATTTATCAAACTGATGGCTAACTTTCAGCTGGGTTTCGCGTAGAATCGTACGGTTTGCTCGAACTTCTCTGAAAGGCGCTCGCTCGCATTATGCTGTCCGGTTTCTTTGATCTGCCCTGGTGGGGCTATGTCCTGGTAACGCTTGGTATGACGCATGTCACGATTGCCAGCGTGACTATTTTCCTGCATCGCCATCAGGCCCATCGTGCGCTTGATCTGGGGCCGATTCCCAGTCATTTTTTCCGTCTCTGGTTGTGGCTGTCTACCGGCATGAATACCAAGGAGTGGGCGGCAATTCATCGCAAGCATCACGCCAAATGCGAAACTGCTGAAGACCCGCATAGCCCGCAAGTGCTGGGCATCAAGAAGGTGCTTTGGGGCGGCGTATTCCTGTACGTGAAGGAAGCGCGCAATCAGGAAACCATGACCAAGTACGGTACCGGCACGCCAAGTGACTGGCTCGAGCGCAAGATTTACACGCCACACCAGAAGCTCGGTATTGCTCTCATGTTTGCGCTGGATGTCTTCATGTTCGGCATCGTCGCCGGCCCCATCATCTGGGTTGTGCAAATGATCTGGATTCCCTTCTGGGCAGCGGGTGTAATCAATGGCCTGGGGCACTTCTGGGGCTATCGCAATTTCGCCTGTACCGATGCCAGCACCAATCTGTTCCCGATTGGCATTCTGATTGGCGGCGAAGAGCTGCATAACAATCACCACACGTTTGCTACCTCAGCCAAGCTCTCGAACAAGTGGTACGAGTTCGATATCGGCTGGATGTATATCCGCATCCTGGAAATGCTCGGCCAGGCCCGCGTCAAGAAGGTGGCACCGCGTCCGCGTCTGGGCGTTGCGCGCCCGGCTGTCGATCAGGCGACACTGGAAGCGGTCATTACCCATCGTTACGATGTGCTTGCCAAATACCTGAAGTCGCTGCGCCAAGTCGCTACTGAAGAGTTGCAGCATCTGCGTGACGAAGCGCACCACAACGCCATCCTCAAGCGTTTGCTTGGCGATATGGAAGGCGAGAAGTGCGTGCACACCGAAGCCGTATTGGCCAAGAGCGAGCGTTTGTCTAAGCTGGTTGAAATGCGTCTCGAGCTTGAAGCCCTGTGGGCGCGCTCCAGTGCCAGCCATGAACAATTGCTGAAGCAACTGCAGGACTGGATTCACCGCGCCGAAGAAAGTGGTGTGCGCCAGCTGCAAGACTTTTCCTTGCGCTTGCGTAGCTACGCCGTTTAAGTTTTAGCGTACGCAAACAAAAAGGCCAG
>DATJIB010000281.1:0-4707 GCA_035493575.1 Rhodocyclaceae bacterium
ACCACCGCCGCCATGCGAATGGCCGCCACCCATGCTGCCGCAACCACCACCGCCATGGTTATGGCCGTCATCGTCGGTATCAATACCGCCGCACATGCCGCCTTGAGCTGCAGCAGTACGTCCGGCGCAAGCGCTCTTGACCTTGCTTAGGTATTCCAGCCACAACGCGTCCTGATGCATGCCCATGCTGTAGAGCAAGTCCCAGGAGTAGATGCCCGTATCGTGACCGTCTGAAAAGACCAGCTTCACAGCGTACTGGCCAATCGGCTGCACATCGACGAGGTCGACATCTTTCTTGTTGAGCTGCAGGGTTTCCTGTCCAGGACCGTGACCGCGCACTTCAGCGGACGGTGAATAAACGCGCAGAAATTCGTAAGGCAGGCGGAACGAGCTGCCATTGTCGAAAGCCACTTCCAGCACGTGAGATGCCTGGTGCAGCTTGATTTCGGTAGGGATCGGGGTGTCTTTGGTAAGGCCGGCCATGATGGGCTCCGGAAAGCTAACTGAACAAGGCGTAAGGATACTCTTAAGCCCTATTTGAGGCCAGTAAATGGCAGATCAATACGTCCGCACAACTTAATCGTGCTTCATCGCAAAAAATGATGGAGATGAAAGGGCTAATTTTTTTGCCGTGCAATAATCGCCCTCAAGCATTCATCTAATAAAAGCAGGGGGAGGGGATTTCGTGCAAAGTATTCTCACGTTCCGAAATAAGAGGGTCATTGCCTTATTGGCGGCGAGCTTGATCAGCGGCTGTGCAATCCAGGCACCCAAAGTGGTTCAGCAGGAATCACCACAACCATTAGCCGCGCAAAAGGCAGCGCAAATTGCGGCAACTACGCAGCTGCCTGCCGCTCCGGTTTTGAAGCGCAAGATCGCACTGGGTCGTCTCAGCAATGAAACCAGCTATGGCCGATCCTTATTGCGTGATCAGCACGACGATCCGCTTGGCAAGCAGGTGACAGACTTGTTCAGCAAGGCACTGACCGAAACGGGTGCTTATCTTGTGTTTGAGCGCCCCGACATTACCCGCCTTATCGCAGAAGGCCAGCTTACCAACAGGCAGCTCAATCTGGTTGGCGTGGATGCCCTCGTGATTGGTTCGCTGACCGAGTTTGGCCGTAAGACTGTGGGTGAGTCGGGCTTTGTTTCGTCAAGCAAGAAACAGGTGGCATTTGCCAAGATCGATATACGTCTTGTCGATGTTGATACGGGCCATGTGTTCTTTGCTACCTCAGGTGCGGGTGAGGCCTCGACGGAAAGTGCATCGACCTTCGGATTTGGCTCACAAGCGGGTTACGACGGCACCCTCAACGACGCCGCAGTTCGACAAGCCGTGTCAGAAGCGGTCAATCGTCTGTCTGTCGAGCTGGCCGCACGCCCATGGCAAACCTATCTGCTGAAAGTCGAGGGCGGCCGGATATTCGTTGGCGGCGGCAAGAGCCAAGGCCTCAAGCCGGGCATGATCTTCACGGTGCAAACCCAGGGTGAGAAAATCAAATCGCCACAGACAGGTACGGAAATTACTTTGCCTGGCAAGTCGGTTGCACAAATAAGGATAGACGCATTGTTTGGCGACAACGAGTTGAATGAAGGCTCCGTTGCTTCGCTGGTGTCCGGGTCCTTGAGTGGTTACAAGCTGAATGAGCTGGTCGTGCGTTTTGAGGGAGGCAAATAATGATTAAAAAAATACTGGGACTCCTGAGTCTGCTGATCTCGCTCAGCGCATGTACTCAAATGCCTACGGAGAGAGTGGGTGTCGCTGATCTGCGCCCGCAAATTTCTTTCAAGCTTGCCAATGAGTCCAATCAGAATGCACGAGTCATTCTTGACGGGCTGGAAGTAGGCAAGGTGGGCGACTATGTCGATGGGACCAGCGCATTGCGTGTGTTAACTGGCAACCATGTCATCAAAGTCGTGAACGGGAACGATCTTCTGCTGGAAGAGCGCTTCTATATCGGCGATGGCGTAGCCCGTTCTTTCAGTCTGAGGTAATCCGATGCGAACCATTTTTGTGATGGCATCAGTTGCCATGCTTCTGTCCGGCTGCGTAACGCCTAGCGTGTATCAGTGGGGCAATTACGACTCCGGCCTGTATGCAAGCTATAAGGATCCGACTCAGGTTGAGCAATTGCGTATCAAACTGGAGACGCTGATTGCCGAACAGGAAAAAAACAAACAGAAGGTGGCGCCAGGTTTGTATGCGGAACTGGGTACCCTTTATCTGCAAGCCGGCGCTTCGGACAAAGCAGTCGCCATGTACACCCGTGAACGGGATGCCTGGCCGGAAAGCAAAGGTTTGATGGATGCCATGATCAAGAACGTGGGACGCCCGAAGCAGGCCCGCCTGGAGGTGAAGCCACAATGAAAAAATTATGGATAGTTCTCGCGGCCTTGTTGCTGAGCGCCTGTGTTACCACCCCGCCGGTCAAGCGCGATTTGAGCGCCTTCCAGGCCGCCGCACCGCGCTCCATTCTGGTCGTGCCGGTGATCAACAGAAGCCTGGACGTGGATGCGCCAAACTACGTGCTGGCGGCCTTGCCGGTCCCGATTGCCGAGCGTGGCTATTACGTATTCCCCGTGAATACGACCAAGTATGTGCTGGAGCAGGAGGGTCTGTACGAAGGCGAAAAAATCCGCCAGGAATCCCCGCAAGCTTTGGCCGGCCTGTTTGGTGCTGATGCTATTCTGTACGTGACGATTATTCGCTGGGATGCGCAGTACGCAGTGCTTGCCGCCACTGTGACAGTCGAGTTTGATTATCGCCTGGTGAGCAAGGACGGCACGGAAATCTGGAGCGAATACAGACGCATGCAATATGCACCGCAAAACAATAACAGTGGCGGCGGCGCTCTCGGCGCACTGATCAGTGCCGTGGTAAGTTCGGCCATGACGCGTGCAGCGCCTAACTATATGCCGCTGACCCAGCAAGCCAACCAGCAAGCCTTTGCGCAGTTGCCGGATGGCCCGTATTTACCGGTGGCACAGAAGGCGAAATAAGTTGAGCTTGAAATGTTAAAAGCCGGCCGTCAGGCCGGCTTTTTTATTGTTTCAAACTTCGTGCGTGATGCGCGATATGGTCGGCAATGAAGCTGGTGATGAAGAAGTAGCCGTGGTCGTAGCCAGCATGACGGCGTAGCGTCAATGGCTGGCCTGCTTTAGCGCAGGCAGCCTCGAGAGTTTCCGGCTTAAGCTGCTCGTCGAGAAATTTATCTTCCAGCCCCTGGTCGACCAGGATGCCCTGAGGATAGGGGGCACTCTTTTGCTGTGTCATCAGGTGACTGGCATCGTGAGCGAGCCAGGCCTGTTTGTCATCCCCCAGATAGCCGCTGAATGCCTTGTTACCCCATGGGCAACTGACCGGATTGCTGATGGGTGCAAAGGCCGACAAGGACTTGAACACACCTGGATGGCGCAGCGCCAATGTAAGTGCGCCATGGCCGCCCATGGAATGGCCGAAGATGCCTACTCGCTCAAGGTCAATGGGAAGCTCTTCGCCGAGCATGGGTAGCAGCTCATCAATCAGCCAGCTTTCCATACGGTAGTGTTTGGCCCAAGGCTCTTGCGTTGCGTCGAGGTAAAAACCTGCCGCCACGCCGAAGTCCCAATCATCACTTTCACCCGGCACATTGGCACCGCGCGGGCTGGTGTCCGGAGCAATCAAAGCAATGCCATGCTCGGCAGCAAAACGCTGTGCACCGGCCTTGATCATGAAGGTTTCTTCGGTACAGGTGAGGCCAGCCAGATACAGCAGCGCGGGCACTTTGCCGTGCTGTGCCTGCGGCGGCAGATACACCGAGAAGCGCATGCGCAAACCAATTTCGTTTGAGGGATGGCTGTAGAAACGTTGCTGGCCGCCGAAGCAGCCGTGCTCACTGATGAGGCGAAGTTTTTTGTCTTCCATGTTTTAACTTTTAATAGATCACGACTGAGCGAATCGATTCACCCGACTTCATCAAATCAAAACCCTTGTTGATGTCTTCGAGCTTGAGGGTATGTGTAATCAGCGAGTCGATATCGATCTTGCCTTCCATATACCAATCGACAACCTTGGGCACGTCGGTGCGACCACGCGCGCCGCCAAAGGCCGAGCCTTTCCAGCTGCGACCGGTGACTAACTGGAACGGGCGAGTACTGATTTCGGCGCCGGCTTCGGCAACGCCGATGATAAAGCTTTGGCCCCAGCCCTTGTGGCAACACTCCAGCGCCTGACGCATGACCTTGGTGCTGCCTATGCATTCGAAGCTGTAGTCAGCGCCGCCGTCAGTGAGCTGAATGATGGCGTCGACCACATTCTCAACCTTGTTCGGATTGATGAAGTGAGTCATACCGAACTGACGCGCCAAGGCTTCTCGTTCGGGGTTGATGTCGATGCCAATGATCTTGTCGGCGCCGACCATCTTGGCGCCTTGAATCACATTCAGACCAATACCGCCAAGACCGAATACAACCACATTCGCGCCAGCCTCAACCTTGGCCGAGAACAGCACCGCACCGAGACCGGTGGTTACGCCACAGCCGATGTAGCAAACCTTGTCGAAGGGCGCGTCATTGCGAATCTTGGCCAGAGCGATTTCCGGCACCACAGTGTGATTGGCGAAAGTGGAGGTGCCCATGTAGTGGAACAGCGGCTTGCCGTCCATGGAAAAACGCGAGCTGCCATCGGGCATCAGGCCCTTGCCCTGGGTCGAGCGGATCGCCTGGCAC
>DATJIB010000282.1:0-3674 GCA_035493575.1 Rhodocyclaceae bacterium
CGAGAGTGTCGACCTCAAACGCGCCAAGCTGTGGATGGACCGCGGCCAATAATTCTCACCCGAGCCGGGTCATCATCTGAGTACCCCGGTTGCTATAGATGGGCCGGGGTTGTTCCCGTGTAGCCAAACTTTGTATGCCAAGATTTTCACGCCTGCTTCTTTTCTTGCCCGGCTGGTTGGCGATAATTTTCTATCTGCCGACACTGACCCATGGTTATGTTTGGGATGACAGTTATTTTCTGACCGATATGCCGTTTCTGCGCGACCCGGCATTGTGGCAGCAGCACATCCTTGAGCCGCTCTTCGTTTCGCGCAACTATTTCCGCCCCTTGCCTTTATTGATGTTTGTCGCCGAAGCAAGGATCGGGGATTTGAATCCATTTGTGTTCCATCTGGTCAATGTGCTCTTGCATGCGCTCAATGTCACCTTGCTGGTGCTGTTGGCGCGGACCTTGTTGCCGCAGGACAGGCGCGGCATGTGGCTAGCCAGTGCGGCGGGTCTTTTGTTTGGCCTGCATCCGGCCCTGGTTGAAAGTGTCGCGTGGATCTCCGATCGTTTTGATTTGCTGATGACGACCTGGATCTTGCTGGCCCTCTGGTGTGAGCGCCATATGCAGGCGAGTTGGCGGCGTCTGGTGGTTCTGGCCCTGCTTTTTCTGCTGGCTTTGCTGAGCAAGGAAACCGGCGTTTTGCTGCTGGTGCTACTGCCCCTGTGGCAGTTGCTGGCGCATTTTCAAAAAGGGCAGGGCTGGCAGGGGATCATCAACTATTGGCGCCAGCCGGCGGTATGGCAGGTGCCCGCTGTGTTGTTACTGACCTTATTGCTCTACCTGGGCATCCGTTATAGCGCACTGGGCTTTCTGTATCACGGCGATGCCAAGATGGCATCGGGCAATGTGCTGCAACATCTGCTCCTGATCGGGAAAACCTTAGGCTGGTATGCCTGGTTGGCAGTGTTTCCGTTTGGTTTTTTAGGACCAGTCCATCCGGCGCAAACGCCATTGCCGCTCAGCGATATGTGGGCGTGGCTGGGCTTGTTGGGTATTGCTGGGATAGGTTTGATTTTACTGCGCGGGCTATGGCAGGGGCGCTCGATTGCAGTACTGGCGCTGGCAGCCTTATGTGCCCTGGTACCCGTTTCCAATCTATTGCCCCTCACCATCGGCGACAACATCGTGCACGATCGTTACCTGATGCTGCCCGTGGCGTTTCTGGCCCTGGCGCTGACCTATGTCTTGCATAGGCGTGAGCTTTCACGGGAGCGGCAGTGTGCGGCAGTGTGGCTGCTTGCCGCTGCAGTGACGGTGGTGTTGATAGTGCCAAACTGGGAGAGCAATCTGAGCCTGTGGAGCTGGGCTTATGCCAAATATCCAGAGTCACAGATTGCCCGCGAAAACTATGTCTCAGCGCTGGTGAATACCGAGCGCAATGTCGAGGCCGTAGCGGTTAGCCGACATATCTTGCGCACTTATCCTGAGACCGCTTCAACTGTTCACAATCTGGCCCTGGCCTTGGCACGCATGGGTGAGTTTGCAGCGGCGGAAATCGAAATCAAGCACGCCATCTCCTTGCAGCAATCCTATGACGGCAAGACGCGCCTGGATGTGAGCGAGGCCTGGAATCTGCTGGCCTATATCCATATGCATCAGCAACGCTGGCAGGAGGCCGAAGCGGATTTGCGTGAAGCGATTCGCCTCAGCCCTTATTTGACGCGGCCACACTACAACCTGGCCCTGGTTTTGTATGAGCGAGGTGAACTGCAAGCGGGCGATGAGGAGCTGGCGTTTGCTGTGCGTTACGGCTCGCCTGAGCTGGCGGCTTCGCACCAGCGTTTAGGCCAGCAACGCCGCAGTGAAGTAATGCAGCGCTTAAAGCTGAACGGTTAGTACCGTGCTGCCTTGATGGTGTTGCGCCCCGCCTGCTTGGCAGCGTAAAGCAAACCATCAGCAGCGGCAATCAAACTGCTTGGAGACTCGCCCCGCGCCGGCATGGCAACGGCTACGCCTATGCTCATGGTGACGATGGGTGCAGCGGCAGATGCAGCGTGCGGCAGAGCCAAGGCCTGTACCACTTGCTGCAATTCTCTGGCTTTTTTCTCCGCACCTTCGAGCGGTGTGTCTGGCAACACGCAGGCGAATTCTTCACCGCCATAACGTGCGACCAAATCATGCGAGCGACTGAAGCATTGTTTCAGCGCAGCAGCCACAGTCTTGAGGCATTGATCACCCACTTGATGACCGTAGTGGTCGTTATAGAGTTTGAAATAGTCCAGATCCAGCATGATCAAGGACAGTGGCTGTGAGGTGCGTACACAACGCCGCCATTCAGCCGAAAGAGTTTCGTCAAAGTTACGACGATTGCCGATGCCGGTCAGGCCATCGATAAAAGCCAGCGAGTGCAGAAAGTCGGACTGCTGCTTGAGCGTGAGATGAGCGCGCACGCGGGCGCGTACCAGCGCTGGCACTAGCGGCTTGCCAATGAAGTCGACCGCACCTTCTTCCAACCCTTGTACTTCATCGACCAGATTGTCCCGTGCAGTAATGAAGATCACCGGAATGTCGCGGGTAATCGGATTCTGCTTGAGACGGCGACAGACCTCATGGCCATCCATATCCGGCATGACTACGTCGAGCAAAATCAGATCCGGCAATCGCGACTCACAAAACTCGAGTGCCTCTGCGCCGCTGGTCGCGATGCAGACTTCATGGTCAGCCTGAAACATTTCGTTGATCAATTCGAGATTGATACGCTGATCGTCAACCACCAGCAACGTCGAGCGTGCCGGGTTGCTGGATGTCCAGGGGGCGTCTCCAGGCGGAAGTACGGAAGTCATGAAAGCTCCGAATGCAGGGTCTGGCAGTGAGTTAATGCAAGTTTAAAGTCTAACCGGTTTACCGCCTCAGCAAGTTGTCGGACTATTTCAGCGTGTTTCTCACCCAATGCTTGCTGCAGTTCCAGGCAGGCCTGTGTCGCCCGCATGTTTTTGTTTTGCAGCAAGGAAGAAAGGGTGCTGAGCTTGTCGCGTAACTCAACCAGGTTCGTTGTTGCTGCCGAATATTCTTGTGCAGGCGCTGAGTCAAACTCCTGGCGTAAAGCCTGGCAACTGCGACTTAGTAGATGCGCAATTCCGGACAATACTTCCGGCGCCATTTCATTGCCGCCTTGCAACTGTGCTTCGGCCTGCTTGATGGCAATGACCAGCTGATCCGCACCTACCGCTCCTGCAATGCCTTTAAGTGTGTGCAGGAGTCTGGATACCGTGTCGGATTTGCTCGCGTGGGCTGCGTTTATTTCCTCCATCAGTTGTGGTGCATCACTGCAAAATGCCTGGGCCAAGCGGCCATAAAGCGACTGGTTGTCACCGACGCGATGCAATGCCTCCGCTCTGTTGATAAATTCCTCTGCGGCGGAAGTAGACAAGGGCTTGGATGGGGCGTTTGATTTGTCCTGGCAATGCAACAATAAGGTTGATACCAAAACCTCGAGATCGATTGGTTTGGCGATATGGTCGTTCATGCCAGCAGCCAAGCACGCGGCTCTGTCACTACTCATGACATTGGCAGTGATCGCCAGAATGGGCAGGGTGTTTGGTCCATATAAGCGACGAATCGCCCGCGTGGCAGCGTAGCCATCCATATCTGGCATCTGGATATCCATCAAGACTGCATCGAAGC
>DATJIB010000283.1:0-3072 GCA_035493575.1 Rhodocyclaceae bacterium
TTGTTGCAGCTCCTCTGGCAGCGAGATGTTTTGGACCAGCAGGGTTTCCAAGTGCAGCCCCAGATCGGCAAAGACCGTGTCCAGCTTGCTGCGCAGCGCCTGACTGAACTTTTCCTGGTTGCCGGCCATATCAATGAAGGCAACGCCGGACTCACCGAACAGGCTGCTGATGGTCGCGACAATCGTATTTCTGAGCTGGCCTTCAAGATCTTCTGTGCTGTAGCTCGCCGTCGTGCCGGAGAGCTGCTGATAGAAGCGCTTGGCGTCAGCGATGCGATAAGAATAAATACCGAAGGCGCGCAAACGGACGATGCCAAATTCTGCATCACGTACGGTGATGCTATTCGGTGTGCCCCATTTGCGATCCGTCTGGATGCGGGTGCTGTAGAAGTAAACATCCGACTTGAAGGGGGACTCAAACAGCTTGTCCCAGTTCTTCAGGTAGGTCAGAACCGGCAGGGTCTGGGTGTTGAGGGTGTAACGACCTGGGGCGAAGACATCGGCAATCTTGCCTTCATCAACAAAGACGGCCAGCTGCGTATCGCGCACGGTGAGGCTGGCACCGTATTGGATTTCCATGTCCTCCATCGGATGACGCCAGGCCAGAGTGCCGTCGCCTTCCTCAGTCCACTGAATGACATCAATAAACTGTTTCTTGATGAAATCCATGAGCGCCATGCCAACCCCCTTTGTGATTAAGTGAAATTGCTTTTTATATTGGTTTCAGTCTATCAGTTTCTCGGTGGCTTGGCAGGAGGATGATGTATTACAGAAAGGCTTAGCGACGCCTGCCTCCGAGAATGGAGCCGAGTACGCCCCGGATGATTTCGCGGCCGAGTTGCGAGCCTATGGCGCGAGCGGCGCTTTTGACCGCCGCTTCAGTAGCGCTTTCGCGAGTGCGCGATTTGCTTGTGCTCCCGCCACCAAAAATATCGCCGAGTACTTCGCCAAAACCGCCAGTGCCAGTTTGCGCTGCTTGCACAGGTGCCGAGGCTTCCTGAGTCTTGGCGGCAGGTGCTGCATTGAGTTTCTCGTAGGCCGACTCGCGATCCAGTGCTTGCTCGTAATGGCCGAATAACAATGAACTCTTGATCGTGGCCTGGCGTTCCTCGCTGGTCATGGGGCCTATGCGGGAAGCCGGCGGTAAGATGAAAGCGCGTTCGACCATGCCGGGGCGGCCTTGCTCGTCGAGTAGGGAGACGAGGGCTTCGCCCACTGCAAGTTCAGTGATGGCGGTTTCGGCATCCAGCTTCGGGTTGGCGCGCAAGGTCTCAGCGGCGGCTTTGACGGCTTTCTGGTCACGCGGTGTAAAGGCGCGCAGGGCGTGTTGAACGCGGTTGCCGAGTTGGCCGAGAATCTTGTCGGGAATGTCCAATGGGTTTTGCGTGACGAAAAATACGCCAACACCTTTGGAGCGGATCAGGCGCACCACCTGCTCAATCTTTTCGAGCAGCGCTGGTGGTGCATCGGTGAACAGCAAATGCGCTTCGTCGAAGAAGAAAACCAGCTTGGGTTTGTCGAGGTCGCCAGCTTCGGGTAATTGCTCGAACAGTTCGGCCAGCAGCCACAGCAGGAAAGTGCCGTAGAGGCGCGGCGTGTTCATCAGCTTTTCAGCGGCCAGGACATTGATGATGCCGCGGCCGTCAGCATCGGTCTGCATCAAGTCGTTGATGTCCAGCATGGGTTCGCCGAAGAACTGGTCACCGCCTTGCTCTTCCAGCTGTAACAAGCCGCGCTGGACTGCGCCGATCGAAGCTGCGGAGACATTGCCGTACTGGGTCGTGTATTCGCGCGCATGTTCGCCCACATGCTGGACCATGGCGCGCAAATCTTTGAGATCAAGCAGCAGCAGGCCTTCATCGTCGGCAATCTTGAAGACCAATTGCAGTACGCCGGCTTGCGTGTCGTTGAGATTGAGCAGACGGCCGAGCAGGAGCGGGCCCAGGTCGGAAATGGTGGCGCGTACCGGATGGCCATTGGTGCCGAATACATCCCAGAACGTGATGCTATTGGCACGCGGCACCCAATCGCTGATTTGCAGCTGGGCCAAGCGCTTTTGCATCTTTTCGCTGGCGATGCCGCTAGCCCCAAGGCCGGACAGGTCGCCTTTGACGTCAGCCATGAATACAGGCACGCCGACGCTGGCCAATTGTTCGGCCAAGGTTTGCAAGGTCACAGTCTTGCCTGTCCCGGTTGCGCCGGTAATCAAGCCATGCCGATTGGTCAAGGCGGGCAGTAATTCCAGTGTGAGCTCATTGATGCGCGCAATAGGCAAGGGATGAGGCATGAGTGTTCCAGTGAAGGTGGGGTTGCGAATGGTAGAATTCTGCCACTCTATTTATGTCGTACTGCAGAAATGTTGGGCCCGGTGGGTATCCCGCGGCCGCAATCGTTCGCAGTCAAAAAATTGTTCAAACAGCGCTCTTGAGCGCTTCCTAAAGGAAGATCGTTATGGCCGGACACAGTAAATGGGCCAATATTCAGCACCGTAAAGGTCGTCAGGACGAAAAGCGTGGTCGGGTTTTCTCGCGCATCGCCAAGGAAATTACCGTTGCCGCCAAGATGGGTGGCGGTGATATCAGCTTCAACCCTCGTTTGCGTATGGCCGTCGATAAGGGCAAAGGCGTGAATATGCCGGCCGACAATATTGACCGTGCTATCAAAAAGGGCACGGGCGAACTCGAAGGCGTCGATTACGTTGAAATTCGCTACGAGGGCTATGGCATCTCGGGCGCCGCCATCATTGTGGATTGCCTGACCGACAACAAGACCCGCACCGTTGCCGATGTGCGCCATGCTTTCAACAAGCACGGCGGCAATAGGGGTACGGATGGCTGCGTGGCCTTCATGTTCGACCATATCGGCCAATTCCTGTTTGCGCCAGGCACCGACGAAGATGCCTTGATGGAGGCCGCACTCGACGCAGGCGCTGAAGATGTGACGACCAATGAAGACGGCTCGATCGAAGTGATCAGCGGCTTTGCCGAGTATCTTTCGGTCAAGGAAGCGCTAGAGAAGGCCGGCTTCAAGCCGGAAGTCTCGGAAGTGACCATGCGTCCGCAAACTGAAATT
>DATJIB010000284.1:0-4061 GCA_035493575.1 Rhodocyclaceae bacterium
CCGCTTTATTAGTGAGATCCGCCGCGTATTAGGTACCGGCACAAAGGGGGAGTGAAATGTCATCCATACTCGTGATCGAAGATAACGCCACCAACATGAAATTGGCAGCCGTGATATTGGACAGCAGCGGCTACACGGTGCTTGAGTCTAGCGATGCCCGTCAGGGCATCGATCTGGCACGTGAGCATCAACCGGATTTGATCCTGATGGATATTCAGTTACCTGGCATTGATGGTTTGACTGCCACGCGCATGCTGAAACAAGATCCCTTGACCAAGCACATCAAGATCATCGCCCTGACTGCATTTGCCATGAAGGGGGATGAAGAAAGAATCCTCGCTGCCGGGTGTGACGCCTATATCCCCAAACCACTGCGCCACAAAGAGTTTCTTGAGACGATAGGCCAGGTACTGGAGTCCTCAGTCCGCTGAGACCTGCGCTTGTTGGGCGACAAAGTGGCTGATCCGCCTCAATACGTCTGCGCGCTCAGCACTGCCCCACTCACTCAGCGCGTGCCCCATTGCAGGGTAAATGTGCGCTTCGGCCATTCCACCAGCCGCCTGATATAAGCCTGCAGTACGCTCGGCCGTATTGGCCGGCAGCCTTGGATCAGCACCACCCTGGAACATCAATAGCGGAGGCAAAAACACAGGCTCGCCGCGTTCCAGCATTAACGGAGGGCTGGCCTCGGCCATTGTTTCTTCATTCCCGAAGTAGGCGCGATGACAAGCCACAATTTCCGCATAGGCGGCGGCTTGCGCCATTTGGTAGCGCGCCAGCGGATCCAGTACTCCCGAACAGGTCACGATGTAGCTGAGCTCAGCGTTGTATTCGTTCAGTTGCAATTCAGCGCTGGCGTAGCGTGGATCATTGGGGCGCATCGCGGCCAGCAGAATCAAATGACCACCACTGGACACTCCCAAACCACCGATACATTTCGGATCAATTGAATACTCCGCAGCATGCTGCTTGAGCCAACGAATCGCGTAATTGATATCGAGCAACGAAGAAGGATAGGGATCGCGCGGGGCCATCCGAAAATCAATGGCCATCACGACAATGCCACATGCTGCAATTTCCTCAGCCAGATAGGCCGTTGCGGTACGGTCCCCGGAGATCCAGGCCCCTCCATGAAGGCACAGCATGGCGGGGAATGGCCCGGCGGCCCCCTCAGGCACATACATCAGCGCCTTTAGGCTCCGCTCTCCTAGCTGCCGATACGGCAGATCATGCACATGAACCGGAAAAGTCGGCCGAGGCGAAGGAGTTGGCATGGGAGTACTGAATGACTGGTGCCGGGAGCGGGACTTGAACCCGCAAGCCGTTTTAGGGCGGGGGATTTTAAGTCCCCTGTGTATACCAATTTCACCATCCCGGCAGGAGAGGAAATGAGGGGCGAATTATAGCCTGCTGCGCCGACTTCCCGCACCCTCTGTCTCGCTGGTTATAAGCGTCAATCCGGGCTTGACATGGATCAATGAATTTAATTGATCAATATGGCATAATTATCGAAAATGGCGAGAACATGAAAAGCCAGATCAGGCAGCGAACTCAAGCGGGAGCGCCCACCAAGATGTCGGATGTTTTAGACCCAGGTATTCAAGCGGCAGTAGTGCAGCGACTTGATACAGCTTGGCATCAACTTGCTGGCAACGAGTTGCACTTCCTGCAAGAGCCCAGACTTGATGCTGCGACGACATCAGGCATGTATGCGCTGACGCCGATTCATCTGGTGAGTGAAAAAATTACCGGTGGCATCGCGCTGAATATGACTAAAGGCGCAGCGACGCAATTGGCGGCATCAATGTTCGGCGAGAGCATCGATAAAATCGACGATGCCATGCGTAACGATGTGTGTGCCGAACTGAGCAACATTCTTTGCTCTTGCATCACGCCTATGTTCGGCGAACAAGAAGAGATTGCGCTTGGGGTCACCATGAGTGTCCTGCAGGCTGACTTCCAGAATATCTTTACTCACAACGAGATCAAATGCATTTTTCAGGCCAACTCGCCTGATGGCAGCATCAATCTTGTTGTAGTGGATTCCTTTGCACCTAAAGCAACACCCACAGCACCAGCCCCAGAATTGGTGTTGCCAACGACCAAAGAAGAGACGACCAGCATGAAATTTCTTATTGTTGATGACAGCCGAGCCATTCAATCGATTGTGCGCCGAGCAGTAGAAAAAACCGGCCTACCTAATCTTGAGTTCAAGACAGCCTCAAATGGTGCTGAAGCATTAATGGCAACCGAATCGTGGCTGCCCGATATGGTCATCACGGATTGGCATATGCCGGGCATGACCGGAATCGAGTTGATCAAAGAACTAAAGCGCAAGCATGCTGACCTGAAGGTAGGCTTTGTCACGACCGAGTCGTCAAGTAAAAACCTAGATGAAGCCAAGCTGTATGGGGCCGCTTTTGTTCTGCACAAACCTTTTGCCGACGATGAGCTGGTGCAAGCCATTCTAGGAACCTTGGGGACTAGCCCGGGCGCCACCAATGCGAATGCAACTGCCACAGATAGCGCTGCAACCATGCGGAGTTGTGACAAGGACAGTCTGGCCACTTTCTTCTCCAGCTCCTTGAGCATGCCCATCGACCTGAATGCCCTGCCCGCTCGTGCGCTGGAAAGCATTCAATCACCCTGGGCCATAGGCTTGTATGCGCATGCCGGCAAAAATGATGTGTGCGGCTTCTGTCTGCTTGACCGTAATGCAATTCTGCTGCTTGGCGGAGCACGCAGCAAACAAGATCGCGAAGCTATTTTGGCCGGCTTGCAAAAAGGTGAGGTAGCACAAAGCATCTATGAAAAAGCAGCCGAGCTACTGAGTAGCGGCGCCAATGTGATGTTCCATATTGGCAATGGCTCAAAAGTCGCTTTGGCGCGCAATCAGCTGGTGCCCCATGCGCCGGAAAAGTTGATTGAGATCATGAATAAAAGCACTCAGCGCAGTGATTACAGCTTGGCGCATAGTGGTCTGCCCGCTGGGCATATCACTATCATTACGCGCTAGTCAGGAGAAAGTCCATGCTATCCAGCATCCAGGAATACAGCATTCTGTTGATTACTGCATGTATCTTCATGCTGGCTACCGTCAATATATTTCTGGTGTGGCGTCTGATTAAAGGTACGCAACAGGAAACTATCCAGCTGAATGGCATTGCCGGGCAATGTGAGCAGATCATTGTCGAGCAAAGCACTGTCAAAGAGCTGGTTAGTCAGCAGCAAGATGGCCTCGACACTACGACACTTGAGCAGCTTGATGCGGCGCTATCAAGCAACTACGACGATCTAAGCCAGGCAACCGCGGGCTTCAGCGATCTGGTTTTTGAATTACAAAGTGTGGGGCCGGAAGATCTGGCTGAGTGGAAGGCTGCAAACGAGAAGAGAATTACGGAGCTTCTTGGCAATCGTGACACCTTGCGCTCACAGGTCTCCAACCTGCAGGACATGCTGAGCAAGGCCAATGCCACGATTCTAAATCTACGCGCAAAGACTTGGAATGGTTCTGACGCAGGCAAGAGCGGTAGCGACAACAAAGTGGGCGAGGAACTTCAGCAAGCGCGGCGCAATTCGGCGCGCTTAAGCGGAGAGCTCAGTGCAGCCAATGAAAACCTTAAGTCCCTGACTAACGTACTCGCAGCACGAGACAAGAAACTGAACGAGGCCACCCTCTTCCAGCAACACGAAAAGCAAAAGATGGAAGCTGAGATCGTGTTGTTGAAACAGAAGGTTCAGGAAATGCAGGAAACCTACGATAGAACAATTCTTGAGAAGAGTTTTATCGAAGAAGCCTTCCTCGAATCAGAATCGCGAACCAAGCCAGCATAAAAAAAGGCCTAGCAATCGCTAGGCCTTTTTTCTTAGTGGAGGCGCGTCTGAGTCGATCAGACCTAAACGTATTTATTGCCTACCACGAGGGTTTTGGAGCGGGAGAAGAGTCTCGAACTCTCGACCTATACCTTGGCAAGGTATCGCTCTACCAACTGAGCTACTCCCGCAAAACCTGGAGGCGCGGGCCGGAGTCGAACCGACCTACACGGATTTGCAATCCGGTG
>DATJIB010000285.1:0-6069 GCA_035493575.1 Rhodocyclaceae bacterium
ATCGACAAGCAATAGTATTTTTTCTTGCTGCTGTCCTCGACGGCACGAAAAGCCTGGGTGTTTTCCCAGTGTGTTTGTGCGTTTTGTTCGATTTCGCGCGGGGTATATTTGTCCTGCATGGTGGTTGCGTGCATCCGCTAAGCGGTCTGATACGTATAAACCACTGATTATACCTGCCTCCCCCTCATTACCCCGTGCTCCAAGGAAGGATTGCCATGTTGTACCGCGATTACCTCAAACTCAGCGCTCTCTTGCTGGTAATACCTTGTGCGGCAGCTTCAGCCGCCCAGTTGGCCGTAGTGGATACGGTGCAGGCGCCGGCCTGGGTCGTCCGTGGCGGCAAAGTGCTACCGCTGGCGCCGGGCATGGAGATCGTCAATAGCGACCATATCAATACTGGTGCCAATGCCCGTGCCTATATCCGCTTGACCGAGGGCAGCGTGGTCAAGCTTGGCGCCAATACCAAATTTACCTTCTACAGCCGCAGCCAGCGCCCTAGCGTCAATTACCGTGCAGCCCTGGATATCGCCGAAGGCGCTTTCCGTTACACCACCAGCGCGCTGGGCAAATTGAGAAAGCGTGATCTGTCGGTGCGTGTCGGAACCTCGACCATTGGCATTCGCGGCACTGATATCTGGGGCCGCAGCAATCTGGATGAGGACATGGCCGTGCTGATCGAAGGCAAGGTCGAAATCAGTCGTGGCGCCGAAAGCGTGATGCTGAGCGATCCCATGACCCAGTATCGGGCGCCAAAGAATGGTGAAATGGCCCCGCTGGCGCAGATCGACAGCCTGAGCCTGGCCATGCTGGCGCGTGAAACCGAGATTCAGTCTGGCGATGGCGCCAGCAAGGCACGTGGCGACTGGGACGTTGTGCTCGGTACCGTGACGACACAGGATGCCGCACTGGCCATGTATGACCAGGCCCGCAAGGCCGGGTTTGCAGCCAAGATCAAGGTCAAGAAGCAAAGCGGCGCTTACGTGTATAGCGTGCTCTTGCCCGGCGCTGTCAGTCAGGATGATGCCTTGAGTCTGGCAGAACGACTCAAGGTTGAACTGGCCGCACGCTAGGATCAAGTATCGGCGCTAGCTCACGTGGTGAGACGGGGTGCCCCGGTATAATCGGGGCATGTCTGATCTTCTTCGCGGCTTAAATCCGGAACAGCTCGCCGCCGTTACCCTGCCCCCTCAACATGCCCTGATTCTGGCCGGTGCCGGCTCGGGTAAAACCCGCGTGCTGACTACGCGCATCGCCTGGCTGATCCAGACGGCGCAAGTCGGCCCGCATGGCATTCTGGCGGTGACTTTTACCAACAAGGCGGCCAAGGAGATGTTGACGCGCCTTAGCGCCATGCTGCCGATCAATACCCGCGGTATGTGGGTCGGCACCTTCCATGGCTTGTGCAATCGTTTGCTGCGCGCGCATTATCGCGATGCCGGCCTGCCGCAACTATTCCAGATTCTCGATTCAGGCGACCAGCAGGCGGCGATCAAACGCCTGCTCAAGGCCATGAATGTCGACGACGAAAAGTTTCCGCCGCGCGAACTGCAACACTTCATCAATGCGCAGAAGGAACAAGGCATACGTGCCGGCGCAGTTGAAGCATGGGACGACCATACGCGCCGCCGTGTCGAGCTCTATGCCGCCTACGACGCGCAATGTCAGCGCGAAGGTGTGGTGGATTTTGCCGAGTTGCTTTTGCGCACCTATGAATTGTTGTCGCGCAATGAAGTGTTGTGCCGCCATTACCAGGAACGTTTTTCACACATTCTGGTAGACGAGTTTCAGGATACCAATCCGCTGCAATACCGCTGGCTGCGCTTGATGGCCGGCTATCCGGGCAGCAAGAACGCGGCCATGTTTGCGGTCGGTGATGATGATCAGTCCATCTATGCTTTCCGTGGTGCCGATGTCGGCAATATGCGCGACTTCGAGCGCGAGTTCAAAGTTCAGAATGTGATTCGCCTGGAGCAAAACTACCGCTCGCACGGCAATATTCTTGATGCCGCCAATGCGGTGATCCGCAATAACTCCGACCGTCTCGGCAAGAATTTGTGGACCGAGGCTGGCGCGGGCGAACCGATCCGGGTGTTCGAGGCTTTCAGTGATCTGGATGAGGCGCGCTGGCTAGTTGAAGAGATCAAGGCTTTATCGCGTGACGGTCATGCGCGCAGCGAAATGGCGTTGCTGTATCGCTCCAATGCGCAATCGCGGGTGCTTGAACATGCACTGTTCAGTGCTGGTCTGCCTTACCGTGTCTATGGCGGCCTGCGCTTTTTCGAACGCCAGGAAATCAAGCATGCCCTGGCTTATTTGCGCCTGATCGCCAACCCCAACGACGATACCGCGTTCGCGCGAGTGGTTAACTTCCCGACTCGTGGCATTGGCGCGCGCTCGCTGGAGCAGCTTGCCGATACGGCGCGCCAGCATGGCTGCAGCCTGCATGCAGCTATCCCTTTGCTGACGGGTAAAGCCGGGGCGGTACTGTCTGGATTTGCCACTTTGATTGCGCAAATGAAGGAAGGCAGCACCAATCTGCCACTGCCGGAACAGATCGATCATGTCATCGCACTATCCACGTTGAAAGAGCACTATCAGAGCGAAAAGGAAGGCACTGATCGCCTCGCCAACCTGGATGAGTTGATCAATGCCGCAGCCAGTTTTATTGCTGAAGAGCGTTTGACCGAAGAAGGCAATCCACAGGAACATGAAGACGTACTCGCTGCTTTCCTTGCCCATGCTTCACTGGAAGCCGGCGAGCACCAGGCCGGTGAAGGTGACGATGCACTACAGTTGATGACGGTGCACTCGGCCAAGGGCCTGGAATTCAATATTGTCTTCCTCAGCGGTCTGGAAGAAGGCCTATTCCCGCACGAGAATTCAGCCATGGAGCTGGATGGCGTCGAGGAAGAGCGGCGCCTGATGTATGTGGCAATCACGCGCGCGCGTCAGCGCTTGTATCTCTCATTTGCCCAGACTCGCATGTTGCATGGCCAGACGCGTTACAACGCCGCCTCACGCTTTCTTGAAGAGGTCCCGCCGGCCTTGCTCAAGTGGCTCAAGCCGTCGCAAGCCAAGGGTTTTGCTGGCAACAATAGCGGCTATTCGGCACCGGCCTATCACAGTGCTGCGCCTGCCCGTCGCGAAAGCCCGGGTGGTCTGCGCATCGGCCTGAATGTCCGGCACGCCAAGTTTGGCCAAGGTGTGGTGATAGGCGCTGAAGGCGGGGGTACGGATGCACGTGTACAAGTCAATTTCGGTGCGGCTGGCATCAAGTGGTTGGCCCTATCGGTGGCCAAACTGGATATCCTGTAAGTAGCATAAAGCCCACGGCCGGGTGGTTTTTTCACGTTTTTCAATAGCTTGACGATATGTGTCTGGCATACAATCCGCTCGACACTTACAACGGAGGCGGCACCGTGAAGTCTTTCCTGATTGCAAACCCCAAGGGCGGCGTCGGTAAAAGCACGATCGCTACGAGTCTCGCGGCTTGTTTTGCCAAGCAAGGCCACAAGGTCATGCTTGGCGATATTGATAGACAGCAATCAGCCCGCTCCTGGCTGAAAATGCGCTCGCCGGCCTTGCCCCCAATTGCGAGTTGGGATGTTGATCCGGATCGTCCGGCCCGTCCTCCCGAAGGCACCACGCATGTGGTGCTGGATACCCCAGCCGGCCTGCATGGCAAGCAACTTGCGCATGTACTCAAACAAGTTGATCGCATCATCGTGCCACTGCAACCGTCGATCTTTGACATTCTGGCAACACGTGAATTTCTGGATGTGTTGCTCGAAGAAAAAAGCATCCGCAAGAATCCGGCTTTTATCGGCGTGGTTGGAATGCGGGTTGATGCGCGTACGCGTTCTGCGGCGCAATTGGAGCGTTTTCTGCAAGATGCCGGTTTGCCGGTATTGACCTATCTGCGTGACACGCAGAACTATGTGCAAACCGCCGCGCATGGCATGACCATTTTCGATCTATCGGAAAGCCGTGCGAGACAGGATTGGGAGCAATGGCTCCCCATCATTGAATGGGCCGGTAAGTAAACTGGCCCCTCGCTGCCGCGATGCGGCAGCCGTTCCCCCGCGGGGAACTCCTGTGGTAATACTTGTGGATTCTGCTCAGTGCGTGCGGCTGTTTAATGCCGCCAAGGCCGCTCTAGGCTACGTTAAAACAGCTCTATGCTACTGCTTTCAACCACGCGTTTCTGGATGTGGCCAGCGGCAACCAGACCTTCGTAGCTGAAGACCTGATTGCGGCCGTGGTGCTTGGCCCAATACAAGGCTTCGTCGGCGTTGTCGATGGTGGCCGAGGGCAGGTCGTACACGCTGATGCGTGAGAAACCGGTACTGATGGTCAGATGGCCGACTTGCGGGAAGCTATGCGCTTCGACTTGGCGACGGAAACGGTCAAAAATGTTCAGCGCATTGCGCGCTTCGGTTGGCTTTAAGACCACTACAAACTCCTCACCGCCAAAACGGAACAGCTTGTCGTGTGCGCGGAAGGCTGTCTTCATCATATTGGCAATCATCAGCAGCACTTCATCGCCGATCAAGTGGCCGTAAGTGTCGTTGATGGTTTTGAAGTGATCGATATCGATCACCCCCAGCCAATGGCAAACATCTTCTTCAGTGCCGACGCGCCGGCGCGGCAGATGCAGTACGTTCTCACCAGCGTGATCATGTTGCTGCAAGCTGGTCAGAATGCGCAGCAGCGACTCGTCAAAAGTCTTGCGATTGAGCAGGCCGGTAAGGGTGTCGATCTCGCTGTAGTCGAGCAGGCGTAATTGATTGCAGAACAGCCGCAGTAAACCGAGCGCAATGTTCTGCTGCGATGCGCTGAGCGCTTCAGCTTGCTTGATGACGACAAAACCAAAAAACACATTGCCTTCTCGCACTATAGGAAACACATGCTCGTGCAAGCCGTCGGCATTGGCAGGTACGGCGATCGCATTGCCGGAAGTCAGGCAGCGATGCAGGGGCGGGAAGTGTTCGATCGAGGCGGTGTTGGCGGGCCAGGACAAGCCATCATCGAGTGCCTGTTGTCCCTCTTGATCGGCTTTGGCAACCAGCCCGGCGAGGCAATCACCCTTGGGGGTGTAGAGCTTGAATAACTCAACGCTGTTTGCATTCAGCGTGGCTTGCAGCGCGTGCACAAAAGCGAGCTCGACCAAGGACCGATCACGCTGCCCAGAAATAATACCCACGTGCAGAAGTAGCTTTTCCTCCAGCGTCTGTGCACCGGTGTGTTCCGACATTGCGTCAGTGGAATCGTCATCCATAGCCGATAGCATAGCGGGGAATGCTAAACGTGGTGTGGCTGTCATTAAAGGCCGAACAATATCAATTAGTTGTGCCAATTGCCGTGTTGCGAAGACCTCTAGCTTTGAGCCGAGGGAGATAAACCGAATGAATATTAAGCATTAGTGAGAATCCTGTCAATTTGCACTGACTTATTTGTTTCTAGACAGAGGTGCTGGTGTGGTGTTTGAGCCCCTGCCAGACTTGTATGCCCATGAGCGTTAAAGAGTTAAATGAGTTTTGCTGCGTTTATTGAAGGTTTTACAAAATCCCGCCCATAATTATTAATTATGTTTTTGAAACCAAAGTCATTGTGATTCGCTTATCCGCATTTTTCGGGGCGGTGTTTAGACGGTGCTTGATTGAGCCCTCAGGTTAGAATCGCGGCATGACTCAAGCACGCTTTATTCACCTTCGCTTGCACAGCGAATACTCAATTACCGATGGCATCGTGCGTCTTGACGATGCGATTGGCCGCGCTAAAACAGATGGCATGCCAGCCATGGCGCTGACTGATTTGACCAATATGTTTGGCATGGTCAAGTTCTACTCAGGCATGCGCGGGAAGGGCCTGAAGCCCGTAATCGGTTGCGACGCATGGATCGGCGACCCGGACGGACAAGATCGGGCCTCACGCCTGCTCTTGCTGGCCAAGAACCGTGATGGTTATCTGCGCTTGTGTGACCTGCTCTCGCTTTCCTACAAGGGTGATCGAACCACTGGACGCCCTGAAATTCCGTATGAGGCACTGGCCAGTGGCGATAACAGCAAT
>DATJIB010000286.1:0-3484 GCA_035493575.1 Rhodocyclaceae bacterium
TGTACATAAGCGTAACGGTCCGCTGCCAGCCTCAGGGTGGCTGCCTCGGCGCCGTCAAACAGACCGGCATAGACACGCACATCCTGATGCACCCGGATCGAGCCTTGCGCGCCGGCTGGATCGATGACCAGACGCAGCTGGCCGCGCTTTTCTTCAGCCGTGAAACGCGTTTGCTGGTACTCGGGCTTGACGCCTTTGACTGCGGGCACCAACCAGATTTGTAGAAAGTGCACGCCGTCCGTGGCCGAATGGTTGTACTCGCTATGCGCAATCCCGGTGCCAGCGCTGATCATCTGCACGTCACCAGGGTTGATCACTGAGCCTGTACCCATGGTGTCCTTGTGCTCAAGGGCGCCCTCCAATACATAGGAGAAGATTTCCATATCGCGGTGCGGATGCATGCCAAAGCCACGCCCGGCCGCAACACGGTCATCGTTGATCACCAGCAGATCGGAGAAACCACGTTGTTCAGGATCGTCGTAACTCGCAAAAGAGAAGGTATGGCGCGAGCTCAGCCAGCCGTGTTCGGCGACACCGCGTTGATTGGCCCGGCGGACTTCAGTCTTTTGCACTGCGGTCTTGTTGATTGCATTCATGGTGGTCTCCTTTATTCAATATAGGGGCAGCCGATGATTGCTGCCCCTGATTCATTTGTGACGCGAGTACTTAAGCTGCGCTGACGGTACGGCCAGAAACACGCTGACCAGTCCGGGCACGCCATGCATCCACGCTGTAGGCACCCGCCCCGAAGGCAACAACTTGCAGCAGACCGCCAGCGATGGCCACGTTCTTGAAGAAGTGGATGAACTGGTTCTGGTCAGCCAGGTTGGAGTGGAAGCCAAATGCGGTCGCCAGACTAAACACGGCAATCACGGCAGCTACCACACGTGTCTGGAAGCCAAGCAGCAGCGCCGTCGCCAGGACAACTTCGACCCCTACCGCAGCGACATAGGCCAGTTCTGGAAATGGCAGGCCTGCTGAAGCGATATAGCCGATGGTGCCGGCTGGTGCCGAGAGCTTGCTGATGCCGGATAACAGGAAAATGGTGGCGATCAGAACACGTCCCGCGGTAGCGGCAACGGAGGCGGCGTTATTAACAGTGCTATTTGTGTTGGTGCTCATGATGTTTCCTTTCGAGTCAGTTATTAAGTACTTTTCGGTTACTGGTGTGTTGCGTCTTCTGTAACCGCAACCGATGGACGAACTTTACTGTCATGACTCAATGCGATAAAGCATCTACAATGCGTTTAACTGTCAATTTAAACGAGACAATTAAATGAACCAGCTGGAAGACATGCAGATATTCGTGAGCACCGTCGATGCACAGAGCTTTACCGCCGCGGCAGACAAGCTGGGGCTTTCCAAGCAATTCATCAGCCGCCGCATCATGACGCTGGAAGAGCGCCTGGGCGCGCGTTTGCTTAATCGCACTACACGCAAGCTCAGCATCACCGACCTGGGCCGGGCCTATTACGAACGCGCCCTGAAAATCATCGACGAAGTTAGTGATGCCGAAAGTGCGGTCAGTAATCAGAATGCCGCCCCGCGCGGCACACTACGCATCACAGCGCCGATGTCTTTCGGCACCATGCACATGGGTAATGCAATTGCGCGATTTCTGGAGCTGCATCCGGAAGTGCGCATCGAACTTGATCTCAGCGACCGCTTCGTTGATTTGATCGGCGAAGGCTACGACATGGCGATACGCATCGGCACACTGGCCGATTCATCCTTGGTGGGTCGGCAAATTGCACCGGCGCAGCTGGTAGCCGCCTGCAGTCCGGCCTATCTAAAACGCCAGGGCAAGCCTGCACATCCAAGCGAACTCAAGCAACACGATTGCCTGCTTTACGGACATAGCCGCAACGTGGAATGGATTTTCACGGAGAAGAACAAACCACTCCACATCAGCGTCAGCGGTCGTCTGCGCGCCAACAATGGTGAGCTGGCACGTGATGCGGCAATTGCGGGGTTGGGGATTGTGCTGCTGCCGACCTTCATCATCGGCGCCGCGTTGCAAGAAAAGAAGCTGCTGACGGTGCTCGACAAATACACGCCAGCCCCGCAAGGAATTTATGCTGTGTATCCGCAACACCGCCAGTCATCGCTGGCAATCAAGGCCTTTACTGACTTTCTGCGCAGCACCTTTGGTAAAGCCAGTTTCTTTGGCTGATTCTTAAACTGCCGCACCGAACAACCGCCCCACCAGCGCAGTCACACCCATCGCCAGGGCGCCCCAGAAAGCTACACGTCCCGCGGCTTGCATTACCGATGCACCGCCAACGTAAGCAGCAGTGCCGCCCAACAGCAGCAAGGTCAGCAATGTGGCGATGGACGTCACCGTGGCGACCCAGTGCGCGGGCGTCAAAACAGCGGTAAGAACCGGCACGACGGCACCGACCGAAAAGGAAAAGGCCGAAGCCAGCGCGGCTTGTAGCGGACGTGCCCGCAGTTCGTCAGTGATCCCCAACTCATCGCGCGCATGTGCGCCGAGCGCATCGGTTTCCATCAGCTTGGTCGCAACCTGCCTTGCCAGCGGCTCGTCCAGGCCACGCTGAACATAGATCAAAGTGAGTTCGACTAACTCGCTTTCTGGCTGTGAGGCCAGCTCACGTCGCTCGCGCTCAAGATCCGCATCTTCGGTATCGGCTTGTGATTTGACTGACACATATTCACCCGCCGCCATCGACATGGCGCCGGCAACCAGCCCGGCAATGCCCGTGAGCAGAACGCTGTTCGCTTCAGCCCCGGCAGCGGCCACCCCTACTACCAGACTGGCCACCGAGATAACGCCATCGTTGGCGCCGAGCACCGCCGCACGTAGCCAGCCGATGCGTGAAGCGCGATGTGATTCATGGTGTCTGTGGGACATGATGTATTTCTGGTTGATGGAGGTGGCTTGATATTAACGCGGCTCAAGCCATCTGGCTTTGCTCAGGATTAAATGTCTTCGCTTTGCCACTGATACCGGGCCAAGGAAATACCGCCATGCGGCTCAAACTGAACGCCTTCCCGTTCCAACCGCTTGCGCTGGCTCAATGCCCCCGAACCGTCATCATTACGCTCACTGATTTTCCCGTTGGCGTTGACGACGCGATGCCACGGCAGCTTGTTACCTTTGGCCAGGTTTCGCAATGCATAGCCAACCAGGCGCGCCCGTCTTGGCAAACCGGCCAGGCTGGCCACTTGTCCGTAGGTCGCAACACGCCCTTTCGGCACCTGCGCCACCACGGCGTAAATAAGCTGGAAGTTTTCGGAAGGAAGTGTCATGAAAGCATTGCGCGCAAGGGGCAGGATGATATTTTCTCAGCAAAGACTGCCCCTGCTCGGAAAATCATCACAACACAGGACGGACTTTATTCGCTGCCTGCAGTGGCCAGCAATGCCTCTGGCGAGAGCATCTCATCCGCCTGCACATGCGTATGTGCCAGCCACGCCTCAAGCCCACCCGCCAATGGACGTACCTGGGTATTACGGACGCGCT
>DATJIB010000287.1:0-7014 GCA_035493575.1 Rhodocyclaceae bacterium
AGCCGTCCTCAGGAAAGCCCGCGATACCGACACTCGCGCCAATTAATATGGAACCACCATTGCTGAAGCGTATGGGGTCGGCCAAGGATGCGATCAAGCGTTCGCACAATTCGCGGACAATTGCCGAGTCCTTATTGCAATCATAAGCAACAATCAGAAATTCATCACCGCCAATGCGAGCCAGGAGGTCGGATGACCGTCGCAGTGCGCTACCGAAACGCTCAGTCACCTCAATGAGTACCTGGTCGCCAGCTGCATGCCCGAATGTGTCATTGGTTTTCTTGAAGCCATCAAGATCAATATAGAACACCGTAATTGCAGCGCCGACATTGTGTGCATCGGCGATGGCGCGCTCGATAAAACGTTCTGCGCCACGGCGATTCACGATATCCGTCAGCGCATCCCGCTCGGCTGAGCGGATGGCCATTTTTTCGCGCTCGCGACGCGAAGTTACATCGTAGAGCACGCATTCGATCTGAGAACCCTTGCCACCCTCTGGTGTGTGGATCGAGAACAGACAATGGACCCATTGTTGTCGATCACTCGCCTGGCGCAACTCCAGATCCGCTTCTTCGGTGCTGCCCTGACTGCGCGCCTGCTCAACCAGCGTCCAGGCGGCTTCCGGCTGTTTGAAAGCAAACGCCAGAATGTCTTGATGCTCGGCGCTGGCGGCATCCGGAAGTGAGCGCAGGATGCGTTTGCGCAGCACTGCGTTGCAGCTGATCAGGGCGCCGTTCATTTTCAAAACCATGACACCCACATTGGTGGATTCAAAAATCCGGCGGTAGTGATTCTCCATGGTTTCGACGCGGACGCGTAATTCGCGTTCAGCAACGATGGCATTTTCACTGGATTCCAGATAGCCATTGAGGCTGGCGGCCAACACACCGATTTCTGTGTTGTTTTGCTCCGGGTCGATGTCGACGCGTTGTGATGTGCCTGGCACAACGGTATGCAGCTGTTGCGTCAGATTCGAAAGTGGCCGACCGATCAAGCGGCGGAAGGCCAGTAGCATGATCAGACCGAGTACGATGGTTTGGAGAATCAGTGTACCAAGCTGCAAGAGGGCGGCATTTTGCGCTCGCGATGCGATCAGTCGCGCGTCGGTCAGGATGCTGAGTGTGCCAACCGGTTCATGGTTGCCTGTCGGTGATAGAAGCTGATAGGACACGACATCTTCCTTGTGCCACTCTGGTGCTTTGGGGTTCTTCCAGCGAAAGACGTGATAGCCAGTGTTCGACTCAAGATTGACCGCCAAGATTTCAGAATTACGCAGCAGGCCTTCTATGACGTCGTTGGCAATAGCCTCATTGCCAACGAAAGCAGCGATCGAGGCCGAAGAGTGGACTGTTACAGCGAGGCTGTCGAGCGTCGCCCGATTGCGTTGAACTTCTTGTCTGTAGCTATGCGTAAATTGTGCAGCACCGGCAACGATACTGAAAATTACTGCGGCAGTGCACAACGTAAAAACGAGCTTGTGTTCGAGCGACTCGCTCAGCCGGGGAACCTGATCCGGAGATCGGTTATTCATGCAGATGCAGAATGACGCGGACCTGTGCGTCAGACGGGACACTGCCTACATACCCGATACTACCGGGCGTTCGGCTAACCGCCTGAATGACCATCAGGTCATTGGACTTGGTTTGCGGCGGTGCTTGGCGGCCCGTGAAAGTCAGTCTGGCCCAATAGGCATTGACTTGTGGCAGTGACATATTGGTCATTTGCCGGAAGAAGCGTTCACGCACCGGTTGCGAGTCCGATTGATCGAGCAGCGTGATGTAGTCGCCCGCCGGCGAAGTGCGGGTGCGGCCGAGATAAAGATCGGCAATTTGCTGCTTGCTGATTTGTTCGTCGGCGATATTGGCGTTAGCGATAACGTATATGTCGGCGCGAGCCTCTCCTAGCCCGAGACAGAGTCCGAGCGTGATTGCCATGCGCAGCAGTGGAGAGAATGTGATTCGCATGATCAGAAAACGAAGTCCAGCGAGACGGACAGCAAATCGACGTGTTGCGAGTTGTTGCCATCGACCAGGTTATTCACCTGCCACAGACCATAACCGCGGCTGCCGATATGACTGCGGTCCCATTGTGTCTTGAGCGCTACGCGGCTGTTGATGTCCCAGCGCATACCGAGGGTGACGGTGCTCTGATCAATGCGGAAATTATTGAAGGCGGCCACCGCTGCGGTTTGTGCCGAGACCGCCGTTGCTCCGAGTACGCTCCAGTTGTTGACAGCCTGAGTGGCATCCTGGCTTGGCTTGAAGCGGGCGAGACTTACATAAGGCGTCAGCGAATTAAAGCGTCGGCCCAAGGTCGCATAGGCCGCATTGCCCGAAGGTGAGAGGCGGCTCTCACTGGTAATGTGAGCCAGTTCGCTTTGCATCAGCCATGTGCCGTCGTCATAGGCCGCCCCGACGTTGATGTAGCGTATTGTTGAGCCACTCAACCACAGATCGTTATTAAGGCTGGATGCTTCACGTCTGATCGCAGCGATGGGCGCGCCTGCGGCAATATTGGCGAGGCCACTCTTGATCGGAGTGAGGGTATCCGGATTGCTGCCTGCAGTAAAAACCGAATAACCCGCTTTGAACTGCCATGCGCCCTGTTCTGCGAGGACGCTTATATTGCGGGCATCGTTGGCCTTGAAACGGAACGTGTTGTTCGCATCCAGCGGGATGTCGGTGGCGCTGTTACCGAACTGTGTCTTGATGCGCCAGCGCGTATCGCCGACGTGAAAGTTGTAGGCTGCGTCAACACCATTGATCGAGAACAGCGGAATCCACCCGTAGAACTCTGTGGGTGGTCTGACCCAAGGCTGCGCAAAGCCGACATTGCGATAGTCGGCAATCAAGAACATGTCGACGCCCATGCGCCCGGCGCGCAAGTCTATTGCGTCATTCGGATGCCAGGCGACAAATGCCCACTCAAACGAATTGCCGACAGAGACATTTTTCTTGTCGCGGGCAACTGCCTGGATAACGGCTTCGAATTGTTGGTTCGGTTTGTAGTTGAGTTGCACGCCAAGCGTGCTGTCACTGAGCAGGGAGCTATTACTGCCTTCATCCACCGGTTGGGTGGTGTTGCGCATGAAGCCGATGCGATCGCGATTGTCGTGGCTATACCCAAGCGTGCCAAACCCGCTCAAGGTCAAATCTTCGGCTTGTGTAACGTCCGCACAAACCAAAAATGCTAAAAATAATAGCAGTGACTTTCGCATAAATGCTTGTCCCGCAAGGGGTTTACTATTTTTGTTTCAAAAAACGGCTCGGTGATTTGAATATATTGCTACAAGAACTGCTTCTTGTCACTATATCAAGCCAATTCTCTTGCCGTTTTTTGTAGCTTATACCCGATTGTGGCTTCTATGCCAGCGCAGGTGGAAGCGCGCTGGATCAAGGCTGCGCACCAGTGCGTTTTCCAGCGGCAGTGTTGCGCCGGTAAGTCTGGCTGCAAGTAGTTCGGCCGCCAGAGGCGCCCAACTGAGGCCGCGAGCACCAAAGCCAAGGAGTGCATGCAGGCCATTCTGACGTGGCAGATTAGCCAGCGTATGTTGTACCTTGAGCTGGGCTTGCGGCAATGTGCCGACCAAAGGCATACGGTCATGGCTGACTGCCCGGAAACTTACCCGTCCAGGCAAATTTTCAGTTTTGAATTCGATTTTCAATTCGGGCAAGAGACGGGCGAGCCTGGCCATATTGTCGGCATGTTCATCAGCCCGCAGGCTGACATCGGCGCTGCCCTCAATAAAGCTGGCGCCGATCACGCACTGCTCGTCGTCACGAATTGCGTAGCCGACGCCGCATAGGGCACTGCGCAGATCATCGAGCGCCGCAGCGGGCAGATAACTGAGTTGACCACGAATCGGGCGCAAGCTGAGCACCAGTTCCGGCAACAGTTCATTGGCAGCGTTGGCATTGGCCAGCACGATATGTTCGGCGGTGGCAATGCTGTGACCAAATGAATCGCGGGCATGCCAAAGGCCAGCTTCAAAGTGCAGGCTGGCAACGGTCGTGGCATAGCGGATGTTTAAATTCGGGCCGGCGGCATTAAGCAGGGCCTGGCAGAAGTCCTTCGGATTGACGTGAGCGCCATGAGGAAACCAGCACGCTCCAGCGCTGACAGGCAAGCCTGCCTGCGTGCTCGCTTCTTCGCGATCCAGCCAGCTCACATAGTCGGCAGGAAAGGTCGCACAGTTGGCCTGGTATGTGGCTGCTTGCGCAGTGTCTTCAGCAACCTGCAAGATGCCGCAGGCCTGCCAGCGCACAGTTTCGTGCCCGAGGCTTTGCAGCAGACGCAGGCTATAAAGATAGGCGGCACGCGAGAAGCGCGCGGCGAGGTTGTCATCCTTTGCCAGAATCGGATGCAATAGCCCGACAGGATTGCCCGAGGCTTCTTGTGCGGCGGCGGCATGGCGTTCGAGCAGCGTGACTTGCCAGCCGCGCCGGGCCAGCGCCTCGGCCGCACTGCAACCTGCAATGCCCGCGCCAATGACAATTGCATTTTGCGGTGTGACGCTTGATACGGCGGTGCCGTTCATGGCGCCGCACAGCATGTGCCATTTGTGGGCAAAACCAGGGCGCTTTTTGAGGTGCCAGCCGAGTTCGCGCAACATGCTCTTCACCTCGCCGGCTACGCACCAGCTGGCCAGTGTGGCATCGGGGGCTGCATGTTTTGTGATTGCGCTGAGTAGTTCCTGCGACCACAGCGCCGGATTTTTCTGCGGGGCAAAACCATCGAGATAGATGGCATCGGCTTGCCCGCTCAATTCCGGCAGCATGCGCAAGGCATCGCCAAACAAAAGGGTCAAGCTTACGCGGCCCTGGTCCAGCACCAGATGATGAAAGCCCGGCGTCAATGGCGGCCAGTTGGCATGCAGCTCGCTGGCGAGTTCGTTCAGCTCGGGCCAGCGTTGATGCAGCGCGATCAGATCGGCGCGTTGGAATGGGTTGAGTTCAGTGCTGACGAAATGCAGATGCGCACAGCGTTGCGGATCGTTGCGCCATGCCTGCCAGGTGGCAAGGAAACTTAGGCCAAGGCCGAAGCCGGTTTCCAGAATGGTGAAGCGCTCACGTTGCTGCCAGCGTTCCGGCAGCTTGTTGCCACCGAGAAACACGTAGCGCGCCTGATCCAAGCCGCCTTCGGTGGAGTGATACACATCGTCAAAGCTGGCCGAGTAGGGCGTGCCATCAGGGGCGTAAGCCAAGCGAGCCGGCTTGATCATTTTGCGTGCAGAAAATCACCCAGTACGTCGATCAGGATAACGATGCGACGAGCCCCCTTGCGCGATTGCTTCTGGAAGGGGCGAACAATGGCGGCAATGCGCTTGAACCAGGGCAGGGCGCGCAGCAAGACGGCGCGTACATCGGCATTTGGGTGGGCCACAAAATAATGCGCGATCAATTGCGGCAGCAAAGCGCGGGCTTCCAATTCATCTATCGGGCCGGCTAATGAAACGGAATTCAGAAACAGGATCAGATCAGTTGCCTGGGCAACGGGCAAAGGCAGAAACTCACCAAAGTTTTCTTCGAAATCGATGCGCGTGAACTGGCCGTTCTGCAGCGTTACGTTCTTGATCTGTGCGCCGCCGTGCCAATGACCCGCGGCATGGAATGCGCCGAGCTCAGTAGCCATACGCAGGAGTTCTATCCGCCATTCGGCTGCTTGCCACTTTTCCAATAGCGATGCGACCACGATACCGCGATGTTCCAGCAGCAGATATTCCGGTGTGCGATAGACGATTTCGGGCACGGCTACGCCGGCAGCGCCAAGGGTGCGCAAGCGCCGCGCTTCGTATTCCATGCTGTGGGCGGCCTCGGATAGCGCGAGTGTGCGCAGAGGCAGGGGCTGACCAGTAATACGCTTGACCAGCCAGCGCATGAACAGTGTTTGGATCAGGCGGCGCGGTTGCTCGGCGAGCCGTTTGGCAACGTAGCACTGGCCTTCATGCTGAACAACAACAGTACGTTGTTCGGGTTGTACGGCCAATGCGGTTTCTGTCGCGGCGACCAGCGATTTCAATTCGCTGGTCGCGCGGGCATCATGGATGGTCACTCGGCACGCATTTGCGGGAACAGGATCACATCGCGAATCGCAGGCGAATCGGTCAGCAGCATGATCAGACGATCAATACCGATACCGCAACCACCCGTCGGTGGCAGGCCGTACTCAAGCGCGCGAATGTAATCGGCATCGTAGTGCATGGCTTCATCGTCACCGGCTTCCTTGGCTTGCGCCTGTTGCAGGAAACGGGCGGCCTGGTCCTCGGGATCATTCAACTCCGAGAAGCCGTTGGCGATTTCGCGGCCGACCATGAATAGCTCGAAACGCTCGGTGATCTCGGGCGTAGTGTCGCTGCGGCGTGCCAGTGGCGATACTTCAGCCGGGTAATCAATGATGAAGGTCGGCGTCCACAATTGTGCTTCAGCAATCTCTTCGAATAGCTTGAGCTGCAAGCTGCCCATGCCTTCATGCGAGCGCACCAGTACCTTGTGGGCTTTCAGCTGTTCGCGCAGCCAGGCTTCGTCGTTGAGTTGCTCGAAGGTGAGCTCTGGGTTGTATTTCTTGATCGCTTCGACGATGGTGAGGCGGTCAAATGGCTTGCCCATATCGATAGGCTTGCCCTGGTATTCGAATACTTCGGTGCCGAGTGCTTCGCGCGCAGCATGGCGCAGCAGGCCTTCGGTGAAGTCCATCAGCATGTTGTAGTCGGCGTAGGCCTCGTAGAACTCCATCATGGTGAATTCTGGATTGTGACGGGTCGAAACGCCTTCGTTACGGAAGTTGCGATTGACCTCGAACACCTTTTCAAAACCGCCAACCACCAAGCGCTTCAGATACAGCTCCGGCGCAATGCGCAGGAACATTTGCTGATCGAGCGCATTGTGATGGGTGATGAAAGGCTTGGCCGCAGCGCCGCCTGGAATAGGGTGCATCATCGGCGTTTCGACTTCGAGGAAATCGTGCTGAACCATGTAGTTGCGGATGGCCTGGATCATGCGGCTGCGCGCGATGAAA
>DATJIB010000288.1:0-6510 GCA_035493575.1 Rhodocyclaceae bacterium
GGCGACGATTTCTTTTTGCAGTTCGGCAATGCGGTCACGCACTTTGCGGCGGTCGAGCTCCGTGTGTGACTCACCCGCCCCACGCCCGCCCATGCCACTGCGCTGACGCCCTTGTGGCCCCGCCAGCTTGGCGGCTTCGCGCAGATGCGGCGCCATATAGCCCAGACGTGCGATTTCCACCTGGGCCTTGGCTGCCCGCGAGCGTGCATTGCGATCGAAGATTTCAAGGATCACCATGGTGCGATCCATGACTTCGCAGCCGATCTCGACTTCCAGGGTGCGCGCCTGAGTCGGCGATATTTCATGGTCAATGAAGAGGACGTCAATCTCACCGCCGCCTTCCACAATTTCGGCTGACGTCATAGCTTCATCGTTTTCATCAACATCCGCATCAGCATCGGGGTCGCCGAGCGGAATCGTGTTGTTCACGAAAGCCTGAATCTCCTGGCGCTTACCAATACCGAGATAGCCTGTTCTATCGAAACCGGCGCGCTTCTGGATAAAGGTATGCACAACCTCAAACCCCAATGTCTTTGCCAGCTCGCGCAACTCCATCAAGGATGATTCAAATTCATGCTCGCTGACATTGGGCTGCTGTACCGCCGCAATGATGCCGCGTTTTATTTTTTGTTCTTCAGGGGGCATCTCGGATACTTCTCATGATCAGGCAAAGGGGGAGTGTACCTGTCTATCTGGGGACACCCCTTTTATCCTTGAATAAAAGCCATCGGTATATGTATTTAACAGACTCAGGCTATAAGGGATAATTGCCATCGAAGTCCACCATCTACAAGGAGACACACAATCATGCTGAAAAAATTCATCCTTCTGTTTCTGATGCTGGCTTCTTTCTCGGTGATGGCTGAGAAAAAGGTGCCCAAGCCAAAGCCGATACTGGAGGCAGATGGGCCGACCATTGGGTACAAAACCGTTGCGGAAGCCTTGGCGGCGGTGAGCAACGATCCGGCGGCTCACTTTGTTGGCGAACTGGGTTGGAAGGTCTACAGCATCGGCGGCCCGGGACAGCCTACCTACATCCTCTGGAATTTCAGCCTCGCCGACCACCCGGCGCACCCCACCGCCATCAAGCGTACGCTGTATGAGAAAGACGGACAGCTGGTGATCGACATGGACGTTGCCTGCGAAGCGCGGAAGACCACCACCTGTGAAAAGATCGTGCGCGAATTCATGGCAGTGAATGACAATATGCGGCGCTACTATCAACAAATCCCCCAGGATCAGCCGAAACCGCAGCAATAACGAGCAATCAAAGGGGCTCGTCGAATGATTTCTAATCGATGTAGCCTCTTTAGGCTTATATTGCCCCATCTCCGGTGCTAAGGTTAGGCCCCAGAGCATTGAAAATGCATTAGGTAAGCCCGGAGGCGAAATGCCCAGTAATGTTTTGGATCAGTTGGCGGCACTCATCAAGCAAGAGCGCGAGGCCTTGTTGTTGCGCTGGCGTTACCAAGTGCGTGACTTGCCCTCGGCACGGCATCTTGATGTACCTACGCTCAATGATCATATCCCTGGCTTACTTGTTGAATTGGCCGATGCGCTCCAGTTAAAGTCTGAGCAATCCATACCCGAGGCGCTAAGCGAAGGCAGCCCCACGACGCATGGGCTGCAGCGCCTGCAAGATGCGTTTGATATTGAAGAGGTGGTGGCGGAGTACAATATCCTGCGTGCCTGTATCCACGATCTTGCCGACAATAATGGTTTGGTGTTGCAAGGCAAACCCTTCCATATTCTCAATCGGGTGTTTGACCACGCCATTGGCCTAGCCTTGCAGACCTATTCCACGCAACGTGCCCTGGAAGTACAACGGCGCCGCGAAGAGTACCTCGCCTTTGTGGCGCACGATCTGCGCACCCCACTGAATGCCATCTCCATGGCCGGCAGAGTCCTCGAGAAAACACTTGCTGATAGCAACCCTGGCACAACGCAAATGCTCAAAGCTTTACGGCGTAGTGTGTTGCATCTGGAAAGTCTGGTTGCCAAGGTGCTTGAGGAAAACACCAATCTCGAAACAGAAATCGGCATTAAGCTGGAGCGGCGCGAATTCGATTTGTGGCCTCTGGTTGAGGCACTGATACACGATCTTCATCCAGTCGCAGGCACCGACAGCACCTTACTGATCAATAAGGTTCCCGACGATCTGGTCGTGTATGCCGATGCAAGTTTGTTAAGACGCGTATTCCAAAACCTGATTGGCAACGCCATCAAGTACACGCCACGCGGCGAGGTTGTCATCGGTGCGCAAGAGCTCAGCTCGGCAGGCGTGATCGAGTGTTGGGTAAGCGACAATGGTGCCGGCATTTCCGAGGCCCTACTTGAAAGAATTTTCGAGAAGGGCGAAACTGATCTTGAAAACGCTGGCGGAACCGGCCTCGGACTGACGATTGTGAAAACGTTTACCGAGGCGCATGGTGGCAACGTGACGGTCGAAAGCAAAGAAGGCGTTGGCTCGACATTTCGGTTTTCGCTGCCAACTAAAACGAATCAAGCGGCTTGAGTAACTAAGGCAAGCACTTCGATAAGACAGCACAATTTATTCCTTTTCGAAGCTAGCTTCGATCATCTCGACGCGAGGTCGATATGCAAATAAGAAGGTACTGGGTAACTCTACTGATCTTGCTCTGTAGCTCTGGCGAGTCGCTGGCAGCCGAGCTCTTCGAATCGGCATCTACGCCCCAGCCTAATTCAAAAATGGATATTGTGATCAAAGAGGTCGACCGCCGCGAGCGTTCGTCGATTCTGGATCTCAAGATCACCAACATCGGCTCTTCGGTTGGTTCTTCGTTCTTTATCGTCTGCAGCATTAGCCGCCTTGCGCAGATCAGGGGCGATTATCGTTATGTGGTGAAGCTTGACCAAACTCCAAAGCAAGGGCAAATGACGATAGGCTTTTTACGCAGTGCCACAGAAGACCCCGCGGCTCTCGGGAGAGGGTTCGAGAACCTCGGTACCAAGGATGTTCTCGATCTTGAACAGTTTGCCCCGATCTGCAGCAACTTTAAATAAGCGAAAACTTAAGTAGCCGCATTACGCTATTTGGGTGGTGGCGAATAATTTTCTTACCCCAATAGATAAAAGAAGAAGTTCAGACGGCAAGTACAGTTCTGACTCATCTGCTAATCTGTGGCGCAAATTAAAACGGTTACTTCATCGCGTCAGAATAGGGGAAATAATGAAAGCTCGCATTCTCTGCTGCTTCTGCTTGCTCGCAGTACTTTCGGGTTCTATCTATGCGCAGACTAAAGGCTCTTGTGTTGAGCTTTGCAGGGCAGCGGCGCTGGGTGATATTGCGTTACTAAAGCGGATGCTGAGTGTCGCAGAGAATGTGCGGCAGCTCGACACAGAAGGTAACCCAGCGCTTTATTATGCGGTCCGCACCAGTAAAACCGAAGCTGCAGAAATACTCCTTAAAGCAGGTGCTGACGGGATCAACCAACTCTACGAATTTGGAACGCCAAGCAAACCCTTGACCGTTCCTTTATTGTCATTCGCTGCCCTGCTCAAAAATATTGACATGGTGAGGTTGCTATTGGCCTATGGTGCCGACATCAAGCTCTTGAGCCCGGATGGGCGTGATGCGCTAGCGGATGCTATTGCGGGGGGTGAGCCACAGATTGTGCAGATACTGCTCGAGGCGGGCAGCGACCCTAACCATGCTTTGCCTAGCGGCCTACCCCCGGCCGGACTTGCAAGCCTCCAGGGCAGTGTGGACTCTTTGAGGGCCTTGCTCAATCACGGCGCAGATGCCAATTGGCGGGACGTCCATGGAATCACACTTCTGATGCTGGCAGCCGAGATGGGAAATGCCGACGTAATTCAAGTTTTGCTTGAAAAGAAAGCACCTATCCATGCCTTGGATGCATGGGGTAAAAATGCGTTGGCTCATGCGAAATTTGATGAGAATCTGGAACGCCGTGAACGCACTGCCATGCTACTGCGTAAAGCCGGCGCAAAAGATCGTAATGCGTTGCGGCCGGAGGACGCAGAACTTTTTAAGGCGGCACAAAGCGGCGATGTGCAAAAAGTCGCACAGTTAGTGGCTAAAGGAGCTGACGTGAATACCTGGGGCAGTATCTCTTCGGATGTTTACTCCATACAGACAAATGCACTGAGTATCGCGGTTAAGCATCCCAAGGTTTGCCGCTTGCTGATTGAAAAAGGCTTCAATCTAAAAATGCGGACCCCCTTTGACTTCACCCCACTGCATGACGCGGCTGTATATGGCGTACCAGAGACGATCGAAATACTGGCCGCTAAAGGAGTGGACCCCAATGCCATGTCCAAAAGTGGGATGAGCCCGCTCTTCATGGCTTTGAATGGCAATACCAAGCTGCCGAATGTTGAAGCGTTACTGAAGGCTGGCGCCCGGCCCGATGGTCCCACAATTCGCCGCGGCGAAGGCATGATTCAATTTGCCCGCGCCCAAGGCAAGCAAAAGATTGCAGATATATTGGCCGAAGCGGAGGCGTCTAGAAAAGAGAAAAATCCAACCCGGCCGCAATTCCCCGGCGTCAAGCCGCTCTTCTAGAAGATAAAAAAGGCCAGCATCGATTAATCAATGCTGGCCTTTTGCTCATGCCTTAGACAAGGCATATTTCATGGTTAATGATCGCGACGGTTATCGTCGCCTCGGCCATGATCGTGGTGGTCGTCACGTCGATTATCGTGTCGGTCATCTCGTCTATCATCACGTCGCTCTTCGCGACGTTCTTCCTGGCGACCATGATGACGTTCCGCATAGCGTGGTGCGTAGTCGCGGCGATACCAGTCGTCTCTCACAAAGTAGACGCGTTCACCACAGGCGTTGTATTCGCGGCAGTGTTCACGCCAGTTGGCTTCATAACCGGGCGGCACACGCAGATAGATAGGTGGCCGTGCTGGTGATACGTACTGAACAGCAATTGGCTGACGATAAACAAGCTGTGGTGGCGGTGCATCGTTCATATCGATACGACCAAAGAATCCGGGATCACCGATATTCACGGAGACATTAATTTGGGCTTGGGCGGGAATGCTCACGGATGAAATCAAGCCGGCGAGCAAGGCCGATGCAATTAGAAGGCGTTTCATGTGGTGCTCCTTGATGGAGTTTTCTTCGAAGAATTTTTGGAATGTCGACCCCGAAGTGGGCCTGCATGCACTGTGCAGCAAGACATGTAAATCCGCTGTCAGCGGATTCCTAAACGGACCGGGTGGCAGTACCCGGCCCATTTGGATTCAAAACTTACTTGCTGGCAGGTGCAACGGTACCAGTGGCGCCGGCTTCAGCCTTGCCCTCCTTGACGGCCTTTTCATGAGCCGCATGGTGCTTTTTCTCAGCCTTCTTCTCGGCCTTCACTTCAGCCTTGGTTTCAGCAGCAGGCTTGGTGTGGGTGGTCGAAGTCGTCGAAGTGGTGACAGCTGGCTTGGTCTCAGTTGTCGTTGTCGAAGTGGTGGCACCAACCTTTGCTTCTACAGCAGGCTTGGCACTAGTGGTCGTCGTCGAAGTGGTAACGGCAGGCTTAGCTTCCGTTGTGGTTGTCGAAGTTGTGACAGCAGCCTTCGGAGCATCAGCCGCAAAAGCAGAAACAGCAAACAGGCCGGCAATCATAGTGGTCAGAATCTTGGACATTTGAGTTTTCCTCGTAAGCAGCGCACATGCGCATGATTCAAATAACGAGGGCAACCGATTAACGCTGACAGCCGCGTTGTAACGGTTTGTATCGAATAGTCAGCAAGAGGTGCGTCCATTTTGTCGCATTATGGCGACAAGTGAATTGCTGTACGATTCGTTCCGGTCTCAGTTAAATCCTTATAAAGATCCACACAATGAATAAGCTTCGGGAATGCTTTTAAATGTTGTGCGTTGATCTGCACGCCTTGCGACAGGCGGTAAAAATTTTTGCCCTTGCTGCGATCATGTTCGCTTCCTTTGCCGCCGCTGCAGCGCCTCGCTTGCGTTGTGAGATTAGCCAAGGCGGCGAGATGTATCGCATTGAAATGAGGCCAGTCAAAGACCCCTATTCCGTCAAGCCCATTGATATAGGCAGCCATTTTCGATTCAAGGCTGTAGTGATTGGTGATGAACAGCATATCGAGTACATCAATCTCTACACCTATTACAAGACTGAGCAGCAAGCTGTTTTATTGCAGAGCGCACAATTCTTTGTGCCAACGGCGCAAGTCATGGCAGAACCTTCTGCGCTAACCGGCAAACAGTATTTGTATTCGCCTTTGCTGGAACGAGAGCTGCAATATGGTTGTGCCGTATTTGAGGTGCGGACTCAATGACGCAATGGCTCTCCGGAAAACTGTGTTTAGCCTTGATTATTTTTGCGAGTGCTAACGCAATTGCTGCTGAGCAAACGGTATCAATCGCTTTTGTTGGCGACATCATGCTGGCTGAACAGCCGGGTAAGGCAATCGCGCGCGGCATTGATCCTTTCGCACCGTTTGCATCCGTATTAAATAGTGCCGACATACGAGTGGGGAATCTTGAGTGCGTTATCGCCT
>DATJIB010000289.1:0-3083 GCA_035493575.1 Rhodocyclaceae bacterium
CTTGGCCACAGGGGCCAAACACTTGGTGGTGCAGGATGCAGCCGAGGAAATAATTTCGCCGACATACTTTTCGTGATTCACGCCATACACAAACATCGGCGTGTCGTCCTTGGAAGGCGCTGACTGAACGACTTTCTTGGCGCCTGCATCGATGTGCTTCTGACAGGCTTCCTTGGTCAGGAACAGGCCGGTCGATTCGATCACGACATCAGCGCCGATGTCGCCCCACTTCAGATTGGATGGATCTTTTTCGGCAGTGAGGCGAATCTTCTTGCCCTTGAAAACCAGGTTGTTGCCCTCAACGGAAACATCATCAGCCAGGCGACCATGCACCGAGTCGTACTTCAACATGTAGGCCAGGTAGTCAGGCTCGAGCAGGTCATTGATGCCAACCACTTCGATGTCCGAAAACTCGGCTTCCTTGGCGATGGCGCGAAATACCATCCGACCGATACGACCAAAACCGTTGATGCCAACCTTGAGTGTCATTATTGATTTCTCCGCTGATTTTCTTGTTTGGTTTCTTACAGAACCGATTTGACCGTTGCCACGACATTCTCAACGGTAAAGCCGAATTCCTTGAACAATACGCCCGCAGGGGCTGATTCACCGAAGTGATCAAGGCCAACCACTGCGCCTTCAAGGCCTACATATTTGTGCCAGGCATCAGTCACACCCGCCTCAACTGCGATACGCACGACGCCCTTAGGTAGTACGCTTTCCTTCCAGGCCTTGTCCTGACGATCGAAAATATCTTCGCAAGGCATGGAGACCACGCGCACAGCGATACCTTCTTCGGCCAGCTTGGCTTGCGCTTTCACGGCCAGATCAACTTCGGAACCGGTGGCGATGATCACTGCCTTGAAGTTGGCAGCGTCGCTCAGCACGTAACCGCCCTTGCGAATCGCAGCGATCTGTTCGGCAGTACGCGGCATATAAGCCAGGTTCTGGCGCGACAGACACAGTGAGCTCGGACCGTCCTTGCGCTCGATTGCAGCAACCCAGGCGACCAGGGTTTCCATGGTGTCGTTCGGGCGCCAGACATCCATATTTGGCATCAGGCGCAGCGTCGCGGTCTGTTCCACCGGCTGGTGGGTCGGACCGTCTTCACCAAGGCCGATCGAGTCGTGGGTATACACGCCGATATGACGAATCTTCATCAGCGCCGCCATGCGCAGTGCATTGCGGGCGTATTCCGTGAACATCAGGAAGGTGGCGGTGTAAGGGATCAAGCCGCCATGCACGGAGATGCCGTTGCCGATCGCGGTCATGCCGAACTCGCGCACGCCGTAGTGAATGTAGTTGCCGGCCTCTGTCTTGCTGATCGACTTGGAGCCTGGCCACAAGGTCAGGTTGGAACCGGCCAGGTCGGCCGAGCCGCCAAGCAGTTCAGGCAGGGCTGGCGCCAATGCGGTGATGCTGTTTTGCGAAGCCTTGCGCGTGGCGATGGTCTCGGCCTTTTCGGCGACTTTGGCAATGGCGGCATCAACAGTTGCTTGCCAATTGGCAGGCAACTCGCCAGCGGTGCGGCGCTTGAATTCGGCAGCGAGTTCCGGGAATGCAGCGGTATAAGCAGCGATGCGCTTGTCCCATTCAGCTTCGGCTTCGGCGCCCTTCTTCTTGGCGTCCCAGGCGGCATAAACGTCGGCCGGGATTTCAAACGGAGGATGGTTCCAGCCAATGTAAGCACGTGCAGCAGCGATTTCCTCGTTGCCTAGCGGGGCGCCGTGCACATCATGGGTGCCTTCCTTGTTTGGCGAGCCCATGCCGATCACGGTCTTGCAACAGATCAAGCTAGGCTTGTCGGTGACAGCTTGCGAAGCCTTGAGCGCAGCGGCAATGGCAACCGGATCATGGCCGTTTACATTCGGCACCACATGCCAACCGTAGGCTTCAAAACGCTTAGGCGTGTCATCGGTAAACCAGCCTTCGACATGGCCGTCGATGGAAATACCGTTGTCGTCGTAAAACGCAATCAGCTTGCCCAGGCCCAAGGTCCCGGCCAGCGAACAGGACTCGTGCGAGATGCCTTCCATCATGCAGCCGTCGCCGAGGAATACATAGGTGTGATGGTCAACGATGGTGTGGCCGGGCTTGTTGAACTCAGCCGCCAATTGCTTTTCAGCAATGGCCATGCCGACGGCATTGCTGATGCCCTGGCCGAGCGGACCGGTGGTGGTTTCGATGCCCGGAGCATAGCCATATTCCGGATGGCCGGCAGTCTTGCTGTGGAATTGACGGAACTGCTTGATGTCTTCGATCGACAGGTCGTAACCGGTCAGGTGCAGCAGCGCATACAGCAGCATCGAGCCATGACCGTTCGACAGCACAAAGCGGTCGCGATCAGCCCAGTGCGGGTTGACCGGGTTGTGCTTGAGGTTGTGACGCCACAGCACTTCGGCGATTTCAGCCATGCCCATGGGCGCGCCGGGGTGGCCGGAATTGGCCTTCTGCACGGCATCCATGGCGAGGGCGCGAATGGCGCCAGTGATCGGGGTAAAAACGGGAGGCGATACGGCGTTGGCGGCGGACATGAGGATGGGTTCCGGTTGGCGACAGCGTTAAAGCACTAAATTATCGGCGAAAACGGGTATCTCTGGGTAGTGCAATGATTTCTCGGGGTAAAAGCCAATTTAATCGACTCGAATTGGACCCAAGACAGAAATATGCCCGGGAAATGTCACAATATGATTTCTTAGTGAGGAGCTTCTATGTCTGATTCCAACGCCACCATCCCTTATCAAGCCATGATTGAGCAAATGACAGACTCGGTCATCTACGCCAATGCTGAAGGCATTATCGTGGTCTGGAACCATGCCTCGGAACTGATGTTCGGCTTTTCTGCTGCCGAAGCAATAGGACAAAGCCTCGACATCATTGTTCCAGAGCGCCTGCGCGAGCCGCACTGGCGTGGCTATAACGCAGCAATTGCTGCCGGCACCACCAAGCACGGCGGCAAAGCCATGCGTACCAAAGCCATCAACAAGGCTGGTGAAGCGATTTTTGCCGAGGTTAGCTTCTGTGTGGTGACTGATCCAGTTACTGGTGCTCGTGGCTCAGTGGCGGTGGCTCGTCCGGCGGCG
>DATJIB010000290.1:0-5879 GCA_035493575.1 Rhodocyclaceae bacterium
GTGCACGCAAGGAAAAGGTTGAATACGACTACGCTCCTACTACGGGCACAGGTCTTCAGGCCAAGCATGACTTGTCGGCTTTCGATATCGGTGCCAATTACCGCGTGAATGAGCAGCTATCGGTTTTCAGCAACTACAACAGTGCGTATCAAGCGCCGAATATCGATCAGTTCTTCATTACCGACTTCGGCACCGGAATCAAGACCTTCAATCAGTTCATCAGCCCTGCCAAAGCACGGACGATCAATCTCGGTTTGAATTTCGACACGGCGCGCAACAAATTGCGGACATCGCTTTTCTACAGCAAGCTAAAGAACGAGATCTATTACGACCTGACTTCTAACACCAACATCGACAAGTCGCACAAGTACGGCCTGGAGCTCCAGGATCGCTGGCAGGTACGCGACAACCTCAATTTGTCGGCCTTGTACTCGTACACTCGCGCCAAGATTGATGACGAAGGATCGATCAGCGGTAAGGAGCTACCTGGTGTGCCACGGCATAGCGCAACATTCGGTGCGACCTATAAGCCGTGGGAAACCGCGACATTCAATTTCAATCATGTGTGGCGTAGTTCGGCATATGCCATTAACGACCTGAGCAATAATCTCAAGAATCGCCAAAGTGTTTTCAGTTCGACCAATGTGGCTTTCCGGCAGCGCTTTGGCAAGGTTGAAGGCTATGTCGGTGTGGACAACCTGTTCGACCGGGCCAATGGTCTGTGGGTTAGCGACACCGCCGTGTATCCCGTCGACTTCCGCCGCACCTGGAAGGTGGGCATGAAGTTGGATCTGCTTTAATCTAGTCGCATGACCTACCGCCGCCATGTCTTCGTCCTGCTGGTATTACTGCTGTTAGCAGTTGCCAGCATCGTGTTGGCATTGGCGGTGGGTAGTCTGGCTTTATCCTGGCCCGATGTTGTCGCTGCCTGGCATGGCAGCGCAACATTGAGCTCGGATGTGGTGATGCAGCTGCGTTTGCCGCGCGCACTGGGCGCATTTGCCTGCGGTGGTTTGCTGGCGCTGGCCGGCGCCTTGATGCAGGTGTTGTTGCGTAACCCTTTGGGTGATCCTTATGTACTGGGCATTTCCGGCGGCGCGTCGGTCGGTGCTTTGTGCGCCCTGCTGTTTGGGATGACGGCCTTGTGGGTGAACCTGGCGGCTTTTGTTGGCGCGCTCTTGGTCTTGCTGCTGGTCTTCGGTCTGGCGCATGGTGAGGGTAGTTGGGTGCAGTCGCGCCTGTTATTGACCGGCGTGATTGTTGCCGCCGGCTGCGGCGCAGCCGTATCGCTGATTCTCTCGATCGCGCCGGAGCAATCCTTGCACGGTATGCTGTTCTGGATCATGGGCGATGCCGCCCACATTACCCAGCCCTACCCGGCTTTGGCTCTCCTTGCACTGGGGCTGGCGCTGGCTCTGCCCTTGGCGCGCGATCTGAATGTGCTGGCGCGGGGTGATTTCCAGGCCGCCGCATTGGGCGTGGCGGTGGGGCCGCTGCGCTGGATGACTTATTTTCTGTCTGCCTTATTGACGGCCGGTGCTGTTGCCACGGCCGGCAGCATAGGCTTTGTTGGCCTGGTCGTGCCGCATCTGATGCGCTTGCTGTTTGGCAACGATCAACGTTTGCTTCTGCCGGCCAGCGTACTGGCGGGTGGCGGCCTGCTGACGCTGGCCGATACCCTGGCGCGCACGGTGATAGCGCCGCAGCAATTGCCGGTGGGGGTGCTCACGGCGCTGATCGGCGTACCTTTGTTTTTGTATCTACTATCGCGTCAGAGCGTGCGCTCATGAAGCTCAGTGTGAACCGACTGCACGTTACGGTGGGGCAGCATCAGGCCTGCCGTGATCTGGATTTTGAGTTATCGACGGGACAGTCGCTGGCGATTCTCGGCCGCAATGGCGCCGGCAAGAGCACCTTGCTGAATGCGTTGGCCGGACTGCGCCAAGTTGATAGCGGCAGCATCAGTCTGGATCAGCGTGAGCTGAGTGTATATCCGCCGCGAGAGTTGGCGCGCTGGCGCGGTTATTGTGCGCAACATCAACACGATGCCTTTCCTGCTACTGTGCTGGAGACGGCATTGATTGGCCGGCACCCGCATCTGGATCGCTGGGCCTGGGAGTCAGCACACGACGAATTGCTGGCCAAGCAGGCGCTGGCGCGAGTGGGCCTTGAAAATTTCGTCGCACGGCATGTGCAAACCTTGTCGGGCGGAGAACGACAGCGCCTGGCCCTGGCTACCTTGTTGGTGCAGGACCCGGAGTGGTATTTGCTGGATGAGCCGCTGACCTATCTTGACCTGAATCATGTCATGGCAACTTTGGCCCTGCTGCAGGCCGAGGTTGCGCGCGGTAAAGGTTTGATCGCAGTGCTGCATGATCCAAATCTGGCGCGCCGACATTTTGATCAGGCGCTGCTGTTGTTCGGGGATGGCAGCTGGGAGTATGGAGCGGCATCGACGGTGATTAATCGCGATACCCTGCAACGTCTTTACGGTCACCCGCTGCGCAGTCTTGATGATGCGGGTGAGTCTTGGTTTGTTCCGGAGTGAAAAGAGAATTCAATGTCAGATACTGAAAAACAGGCCCGTCACGCGGCGCGCATGGCGCGCAAGAAAGCCGTGATTGACAAGCATATTGCTGAAGCCAATATCGAACGCGGCGTGCTGGTGATTCATACCGGCAACGGCAAGGGCAAGTCGTCTTCAGCCTTTGGCGTAGTGGCCCGTGCGCTGGGCCATGGCCAGAAAGTGGCGGTGGTGCAATTCATCAAGGGTCGTTCCGACACCGGTGAAGAAGCCTTCTTCCGTAACGTGCCGGGTGTGAGCTGGCATGTCGGTGGCGAAGGTTTTACCTGGGATACCCAGGACGATGAACGCGACGCCAAAGCCGCGCGTGCAGCCTGGGCGATTGCCTGCGAACATTTGCGCAATCCGGATATCGGCCTGGTTGTGCTGGATGAATTTACCTACACGCTCAGCTACAAATGGCTGGATATGGATGACGTCATTGATGTCCTCGATTCCCGCCCGGCCATGCAGCATGTGATCCTGACTGGCCGTGCCGCCCCGGCGGCGTTGATCGAGGTGGCCGATACGGTGACGGATATGACATTGGTCAAGCATGCCTATCACGAAGGCGTGACCGCCATGCCGGGACTGGAGTGGTAAGACCTTAACGTTTGCGCGCCTGCTCCAATTGTTGGCAAAGGAGCTCGGCGCCATCGAGCAGGCGGGGGGTATGGCGTTGCAATAAATTGGGGTCAACGAAAAACAGATTGCCTTTGGTCGTTGCCGTCAGGCGCGGCCAATGGCGCCATTGCTCCAGCCAGGCCGGGCTTTTTTCACCCATACCGCCGGCAACGATGGCTTCCGGATCTTCACTCAATACCGATTCTACGCTCACCGTAGGCGCTAACGCAGCGAGGTTGGCGTAGATGTTCTGGCCACCGCAGAGCTGGATGACGTCACTGATGATTTGATGGCCATTGATAGTCATCAAGGGCTGGTCCCAGACCTGATAGAACACGCGCACCGGCCGCCGATTGGCATATTGTTTTTGAAGGGCTGCATGACGCTGGCGAAATTTTGTCGCGGCTGCCGTGGAAATGTCACGCGTACCAGCAAGCTCACCATAGCGTTCCAGATCGCGCGCGATATCGGCAATATGGTCGGGCTGAGAAACGAAAACGGGAATTTTAAGTTTGCGCAATTGCGCCAGATTGGCCGGTGCATTGCCGCTCTCCCAGGCCAGAATCAGATCCGGTTTGAGTGCAGCGATGGCCTCCACATCCAGACGGGAATATCCCCCCACGCGCGGCAGCTTTTCAGCAGCGGGCGGGTAGTTGCTGAACTCAACGGTGCCTACCAGTTTGTCGCCAGCACCCGCGGCATAGACAAGTTCGGTGATATGGGGCGCCAGGCTGATGATGCGTTTTGCCGGTGCTTGCAAACGAACTTCGGCTTGTGTGTCATCGCGCAGCACAATATCAGCACGAGCTGATTGGCAACAGAGCAAGCCAAGCAAGGGCAAATAGCGGAGGATGCGGGGCATGCAAGAATTAGTCATGAATAAGGTTGCGTACTGAGATGAGCATTCCAAAATTTCCGGCCTTGATGGTACAGGGCTGCACCTCGGATGCAGGCAAGACCGTAATGGTAGCCGCATTGTGTCGCATCCTCGCGCGCCAGGGCGTACGGGTTGCGCCATTCAAGCCGCAGAACATGGCCTTGAATTCGGCAGTCACCATAGACGGCGGTGAAATTGGCCGTGCTCAGGCCCTGCAGGCACAGGCAGCTGGCATTCCGCCGCATAGTGATTTCAATCCGATTTTGTTAAAACCCAGTAGTGATATTGGTGCCCAGGTCATCATTCATGGAAAAGTCTGTGCTGACATGGATGCACGTGATTACCACGCCTATAAGCCACGAGCGATGCAAGCCGTGCTGGCCTCATGGCAACGGCTTGTCGCTAAGTATGACTGCGTGATTGTCGAAGGCGCCGGCAGCCCGGCCGAGATCAATCTGCGTGACCGTGACATCGCCAATATGGGTTTTGCCGAAGCGGTTGATTGCCCGGTGATTCTGATTGCCGATATCGATCGCGGCGGTGTATTTGCGCACCTGGTCGGGACGCTGGAGCTTTTGTCGCCCAGCGAAAGGGGCCGCGTGCGAGGCTTTGTGATCAATCGCTTTCGTGGCGACATCCGCTTGCTGCAGTCGGGTCTGGACTGGCTGGAGCAACGCACGGGAAAACCCGTACTCGCGGTGCTGCCATATCTGCATGGCTTGTTTCTCGATGCCGAAGATGCGATTGCTACGCAGAGTGAAGCCAAGCCGCAGGCGCAATTTAAAGTTCGCGCGCTGGCCACGCCACGTACATCCAATCACACTGATATGGATGCCTTGCGTTTGCATCTTCAAGTCGATTTCGCCTGGGTTGGACCGGGACAGATGATTCCTGCCTGTGATCTGCTTGTGTTGCCGGGTTCAAAGGCAGTGCAAGCCGATTTGGCCTGGCTGCGTGAGCAAGGTTGGGACGCACAAATTCAGAAACATCTACGCTATGGCGGCAAGCTGATTGGCATCTGTGGTGGCATGCAGATGCTGGGTACTTGGCTGCATGACCCACATGGCCTGGAAGGCCAGGCCGGCAGCAGTGTGGAGGGTTTGGGTTTGCTGCAGATGGAGACCACGCTGGCGCCGGAAAAGCAATTACGCAATGTGCGCGGCACCTTGTTTGATGGCGCTGCGGTGGCGGGCTATGAGATCCATATGGGTGTTAGCAGCGGAGCCGCACTCAATAAACCGGCTATCCATTTCGACGATGGCCGTCAGGACGGCGCGGTTTCCGAAGACGGCAACATCCTCGCCAGCTATTGTCATGGTCTGTTCGATACGCCAGCTGCCGTTGCAGCTTTATTGCAATGGGCCGGACTCAAGGGCGCACTATCTGTCGATCTGGCCGCGCGCCGCGAAGCCGATTTGAATCGACTGGCGGATGCAGTTGAAGAGGCGTTTGACTGGCCTAAGCTCATCACAGCACTGACGTAAAAACGGCCTCTGTGCGCAAGGCAGAGAGGCCGTTTAGTTCAGACAAGAACGACTCAGTTCTTGTAGGCTTCAACCGCCGACATGATCTTGATTTCGTCACTGATCAGCGGCACATACTTGCTCATGCCGAAATCGCTACGCTTGATCGTGGTGCTGATCTCGGCGCCACACATGTCCTTCTTAGTCATTGGGTTCGGGCCACACTTGAAGTTGCTGACGGTCAAGCGGATAGGCTTGGTTACGCCGAGCAGAGTGAAATCACCTTCCGCTGCGACAACCTTGTCGCCTTCAAAAATCAGCTTGTTCGACTTGAAGGTGATGGTCGGGAATT
>DATJIB010000291.1:0-13040 GCA_035493575.1 Rhodocyclaceae bacterium
CCCATTTTTATTTCTGCCTTTGGATTTACTTCAGCTTGCCCAGTTGAGTCTGCAGCTTTTCACGCAGGCTGATGAAGCCATTCAGGCGTTCCTTCTCCTGGGCTACAACCGGTGCCGGAGCTCTTTCAACGAAGCTAGGCGTTGCCAGCTTGGCGGTGACCTTGACGATCTCGCCTTCGATACGCGTCAGCTCCTTGTTCAAGCGTTCCTTCTCTGCGGCAACATCGATTTCTATCTTCAGCATGAGTTTGAAGTTGCCGAGGATTTGCACCGGTGCGTCGGTCTCGGGCAGTTCGTCGGCAACGGTTACATCCGACAACTTGCCAAGCGCTTGCAGATACGGAGCGAAAGCCTTCAGCGCTTCCGTGTCGCCCGAGCCGATCAAGGGTACGCGCAGCGCTGGCGAGATATTCATCTCACCACGCAGGCTGCGGCAGGCCGTGACCATTTCCTTGAGATGTGCCATCCAGGCTTCAGCCGCCGTATCAATCTTGGACGGTTGTGCCTTTGGATAGGCTTGCAGCATGATGGACTGGTTGGCGACATCAATGCCGGTCATAGGCGCAACGGTTTGCCATAGCTCTTCGGTAATGAAAGGCATCAGTGGATGAGCCAGACGCAAGATGGTTTCCAGCACACGCAGCAGGGTACGACGTGTGGCGCGTTGCTGTGCCGGCGTGCCGCTCTGGATTTGTACCTTGGCGAGTTCCAGATACCAGTCGCAATACTGATCCCAGACGAACTCATACACCGTCTTGGCGAGCAGATCGAAACGATAGTCGGCAAAATGCTGCGCGACCTCCTGTTCCACGCGTTGCAGTTCCGAAACGATCCAGCGATCCGCTTGCGAGAAGTCGGTATAGCCTTCTGGCGTGCAATCACCCGGTTCGCATGGGCCGGGTTTGCTGAAGCCGCAATCGTGGCCTTCGCAATTCATCAGCACAAAGCGCGTCGCATTCCACAGCTTGTTGCAGAAGTTGCGATAGCCTTCGCAGCGCTCCATGTCGAACTTGATATCGCGGCCCGGGGAGGCCAGCGACAGGAAGGTGAAGCGCAAAGCGTCGGTACCCACGCCGGCAATACCTTCCGGGAACTCCTTGCGCGTGCGCTTCTCGATCTTGGGCGCATCGGTCGGGCGCATCAAGCCGGTGGTGCGCTTGGCGACCAGGTCTTCGATGTTGATGCCGTCGATCAAGTCGATAGGGTCGAGTACGTTGCCCTTGGACTTGGACATCTTCTGGCCTTCCGCATCGCGGATCAGGCCGTGCACATACACATGCTTGAACGGAATCTTGCCGGTGATGTGCTTGGTCATCATGACCATGCGCGCCACCCAGAAGAAGATGATGTCGAAGCCGGTAACCAGTACGGTCGAAGGCAGATACAGATCGAGTGCCGGGTTCGACTTGGCTGGATATTCCGGCGTCCAATCGAGCGTCGAGAACGGCCACAGGGCGGATGAGTACCAGGTGTCGAGTACGTCGTCATCACGCTTCAGGGCACCGCTGTAACCGTCCTTGGCAGCGAGTGCTTTGGCTTCAGCTTCGTCATGGGCAACGTAAACTTTGCCTTCATCCGAATACCAAGCTGGAATCTGATGGCCCCACCACAGCTGGCGTGAGATACACCAGTCCTGGATGTTGTTGAGCCACTGGTTATAGGTATTTACCCAGTTCTCGGGGTAGAACTTGATCTCGCCTGACTGGACAACGTCCAGAGCCTTTTGCGTGATGCTCTTGCCATCAGCAGCAGGTTTGGTCATGGCGACAAACCACTGGTCGGTGAGCATGGGCTCAATCACGACATTGGTACGATCACCACGCGGGACCTTGAGCTTGTGCTTGTCGATCTTGACCAGCAGCTCAGCCGCTTCAAGATCGGCAACGATTTGCTTGCGTGCAGCAAAGCGATCGAGACCGCGATATTGTTCTGGCGCTTCGTCATTGATCTTGGCATCCAGCGTGAGAATGCAGATCAGTGGCAGCTTGTGGCGCTGACCAACGGCATAGTCGTTGAAGTCGTGCGCTGGCGTGACCTTGACCACGCCGGTACCGAATTCGCGGTCTACATAATCGTCGGCGATGATAGGAATCTCACGACTCGTCAGCGGCAGCTTGACCGTCTTGCCGATCAAGTGTGCGTAACGTTCATCTTCCGGATGCACCATCACGGCTGTGTCGCCGAGCATGGTTTCTGGACGTGTCGTAGCAACGACCAAAGAGTCGGAACCATCGGCGAGCGGGTAGCGGATATGCCACAGAGAACCGTCCTCTTCCTCGGAGACAACTTCGAGGTCGGATACTGCAGTGTGCAATACCGGATCCCAATTCACGAGACGCTTGCCGCGGTAGATCAAACCTTCGTTATACAAACGTACAAAGGTTTCTGTCACGGTCTTGGACAGGCCGGCATCCATGGTGAAGCGTTCGCGCGACCAATCCGGCGAGGTGCCCATACGGCGCATCTGCTGGGTGATGGTGTTGCCCGAATACTCTTTCCACTCCCAGACTTTTTCCAGGAATTTCTCACGCCCAAGATCGTGGCGCGATACGCCTTGCGCGCCGAGCTGACGCTCCACCACAATTTGCGTGGCGATACCGGCGTGGTCGGTGCCGGGTTGCCACAGCGTATTGGCGCCGCTCATGCGGTGATAACGCGTCAGGGCATCCATGATGGTCTGGTTGAAGCCATGACCCATGTGCAGCGTGCCGGTCACATTCGGTGGCGGCAACAGAATGCTGAAAGCGTTTTTGTTATTCGTGTCGAGGCCGGCCTTGAAGTGGCCGCTCGATTCCCAAAGGGGGTACCACCGGCGCTCAATGTCAGCCGGTTCGAAGCTCTTGGCGAGTTCCATGAAATTAAAGCAGGGAGGAAAACCCTGAATTATACGGGAGGCAGGAGCCTCTGACGGACCTTACTTGCTTGGCTTGGTAGGCCGTGGCAGCTGATCGAACATCGGGCGGGTCAGCAGCTCAGCGCGCAGGCGTGCAGCCAGCTCCAGTTTGAGCTGGTCGGCAACGCTATCCAGCGCCAATGACAGGGCATGAGGCAGTTGGGTCGCAATCCAGCGCTCCAGCGCGCGGGCCAGTTCAGCTTCGTTGGCCCCCACGGCGGCGTGAATACGGGCGCGGACTTCGTCTTCGGCGACCTGGCTGGCATCCGCGATCAAGGCATCGGCTTCGAATACTTCGGTCAGGACCGGTACGTCAGTCGCATTCGGCGCGGGAGTGGTATCAGCGCCCGCCACGAAAACGCGGCGATGCCGGCGCATCAAGGCATCCGCTTGCTGCAGAAGAGGTGAGGCGGGTTCTTGTGTGGGATCGCTCATGCTGACTCGCTTCCAATATCCTTGAACTGTACATCGTAGCCGCGTTCGCGATAGAACTTGACCCGTTCGCGGCCGCTTTGCTTGATCTCGTCTTCCTGACTCACCACTTCGACCAGGCTTTCAAAGCGCGCAAAGCCAGGTGGCAGCTCATTGCTCAGGTTGAGCAAACGTTGGTCTTGCGTGCTGCGCGCAAGTTCCTCTTCGCTGCGTGCAATCAGAATCGGGGTTTCCGCCACCAGCGCCGAGTCGCCGAAGCAATGCGGCGTAAAGCCTAGTGGTGGCTGGTTCCACAACATTTGATCCAGTTGTGCCGCCAGGCGTTGGTCTGGTGCATAAATCGTGATCGCCTTCTTCTGCGCCCACGCGCCTGCGATCAGGCGGGCGGCGTAGGGCAGGCGGTCATTCATGCCGTGATAGAAGAAAATCTTGGTCAAGTTAGTTGCGTCCCGCGCGCCCCATCAAGAAGTGCGTCAGCAGCGGTACCGGGCGACCGGTCGAACCCTTGTCCTTTCCGGATTTCCAGGCAGTACCCGCGATATCCAGATGCGCCCAATCGTATTTCTGCGTGTAGCGCGCCAGGAAGCAGGCGGCGGTAATGCTGCCGGCCGGGCGACCACCGATATTGGCCATGTCGGCAAAGTTGCTCTTGAGCTGATCCTGATAGTCGTCCCACAGCGGCATATGCCAGGCGCGGTCGCTGGCATCCTGGCCGGCATCGAGCAGCTCGCGGGCGAGGCTGTCATTATTCGAGAACAGGCCGCTGGCAACGTGACCCAGCGCGATCACGCAGGCACCAGTCAGCGTGGCAACGTCGACCACACACTCCGGTTCGAATCTTTCCACATAGGTGAGTGCGTCGCACAGCACCAGGCGGCCTTCGGCATCGGTATTCAGAATTTCTACGGTCTGGCCGGACATCGAGGTGACGATGTCTCCTGGCTTGGTGGCGCCGCCACCGGGCATGTTCTCAGTCGTCGGTACGGCCATGATGACGTTGAGCGGCAATTGCATTTGCGCAATCGCTTTCATGGTGCCAAGCACGCTGGCCGCACCGCCCATGTCGTATTTCATCTCATCCATTTCACCGGCTGGCTTGAGGGATATACCACCGGTATCAAAGGTGATGCCTTTGCCAACCAGCGCAATAGGCTTGTCGCCCGATTTGCCATTCAGATATTGCAGGACGATAAACTTGGGTGGTTCGTGTGAACCCTTGGCGACGGAGAGCAAGGTATTCATCCCGAGCTTTTCCATATCGGCGCGCTCGAACACTTCCAGCTTCATCTTGTATTCGTCGGCCAACGATTTGGCTGTGGCGGCCAGGTAGCCCGGGGTACAAATGTTGCTCGGCAAATTGCCCAAGTCGCGCGCCAGGCTGCTGCCGGCGGCAATCGCCTGGCCATCTAGCAAGGCTTGTTCAGCATCCTTGAGTTCGCTACGGCGGCCGACACAGAAGGTCAACTTGCGTAGCGGACGGCGTACTTCGTCTTTCTTGGACTTGAGCTGATCGAAGCGATACAGCGTATCGAGCGCCACCAGTGTGGCATGGCGAATGCGCCAGCCCGCATCCCGCTTCTTCACATTGAGTTCGGTCAGATACACGGTGCCGTCGAAGCCACCGGTTTCATTCAGCGTGCGCACGGCAGTGGCGATGGCACTGCGATACTCTTTCTCGCGAAAGTCTTTTTCCTTGCCGAGGCCGACGAGCAATACGCGGTCAGCCAAGGTGCCCGGAACATTGTGCAGCAGCAAGGTACTGCCGGCTTTGCCTTCCATGTCGCCGCGGCGGATGATGTCCGATAAAAACTGGTGAGAAATATTGTCGATAATTTCTGCGGGTACAGAAAGCTTGCGCGGCTCATACACGCCGACGACTACACAGGCGCTGCGTTGCTTCTCTGGGCTACCGCTTTTTATGCTAAATTCCATGCGTTTCTCCAATGTTTTCGAGACACATCCTGACAATATTTATGGCTGTTTTGTCTTGTCGCTGATCGCCTGCTCGACTGGTTTCAATCCAGATTCCATTTAAGCAAAATTTGCTGAAAAAGCGCCAAGCGAGCAAAAAACCGCAAAACTTAGTATTTGTACTGATTATCCCGATTTTTTCATAAAAAGCCAAAGCGACGATGATTTACCAACGCGCAGCCCAGCGCGAGTTTGCCCAGACCGCCCTGGCCGTATTCGTGGTCCTGTTTGCCATTCTGATGACGACGCAGTTGATTCGTCTATTGGGGCAGGCTGCCGGCGGCAAGCTGGCGCCTGAAGCCGTCATGGCGCTGCTGGGTTTTGGCGCGCTGGGTTATTTGCCCACCCTGCTTTCCCTGACCATTTTTATCGCGATCTTGATGACCTTATCGCGCGCCTATAGAGATTCGGAAATGGTGGTGTGGTTTTCCAGCGGCCTGTCATTACGCGCCTGGGTTTCCCCGGTCTTGAAATTCGCCGCACCGATGTTGCTGACCATTGCAGCCTTGTCTTTATTTCTGGCACCTTGGGCGCTCTCAAAAAGCAATGAGTACCGCCAGCGTATGGATAAGCGCGATGACCTGGCGCAAATTACGCCAGGTACTTTCAAGGAGTCCACCTCATCTGATCGGGTGTTTTTTGTCGAGGGCGTGGCGGGCGAAGAAGGTAAAGCCAAGAATATCTTCATCAGCTCGATGCAAAATGGCCGCCTGGGCGTAATGGCTGCAGCCCAGGGGCATTCAGAGCTGGCCGAAAACGGCGACCGCTTTGTGGTCATGGAGCATGGGCGACGCTATGAGGGCATGCCAGGTACGCCTGAATATCGGGTCATGGAGTTTGATCGCTATTCGATCCGTACCGACACCAAAGAGACCCGCGGCGTGGAAGTGTCATCACGAAGTTTGCCGGTACCTGATTTGATCAAAAATCCCACCCCGCAGAATCTGGGCGAATTGTTGTGGCGGATCGGCGTGCCGCTGTCGGCGCTAACCCTGGCTTTGTTGGCAATTCCCTTGTCCTTCGTTAATCCGCGCGCTGGCCGGGCCAATAATCTGATTTTCGCCATCCTCACCTTCATGATCTACAGCAATCTGATCAGCCTCAGCCAGGCTTGGGTCGCGCGTGGCAAGTTGCCATTCGAGCTGGGTGTCTGGGCTGTCCATGTGGTCATGTTTGCCTTGTTGATTGCCTTGTTCTGGCGTCGTCTCTCGCTTTTTTCGTGGGGCCGGCTATGGCGCTAGGTTTTCCACTCAAGACGTTTGAGCGTTATTTGGCGCGTGAAATTTACGCCGCCACGAGTCTTGTATTGCTCGCCTTTCTGATGTTGTTCTCGTTCTTTGATTTGATTTACGAGTTTGAGTCGATCGGCAAGGGCGGGTATCAATTGCATCATGCGATTGGCTATGTCCTGCTGTCGGTGCCGACACGAAGCTATGAGCTGTTCCCTATCGCTGTCCTGATTGGCACGCTCTATTCTCTGACCCAATTGGCGCGGCATTCCGAGATTACGGTATTGCGCGCCTCGGGTGCCTCGACCACTACTTTTTTAATGGCCTTGCTAAAGCTGGGTCTGCTGTTTGTGGCGCTGACTTTCTTGATTGGTGAGTTTGTGGTGCCGCCGGCGGATAAGGCTGCCCAGCAATTGCGTTTAAGGGCCATGAGCACGGTGGTTGCGCAGGAGTTTCGCTCTGGCTTGTGGCTCAAGGATGATCTGGCGTTTGTGAATGTGCGCGAAGTCACGCCAGAGGCTGAGCTGCGTGGCGTGCGCATCTATCAGTTTGATCGTAACTACCAGTTACTGACGATTAGCGAGGCCAAGGACGGTGAGTTCAAGGCGCCGGACGAATGGAATTTCCGGGACGTGGTGCGTACCCATCTGGACGGCGATAAAACCAGCGTCGAGAAACTGCCCGAGCTGCAGTGGAAGTCGGCACTGAATCCGGATATTTTGTCTGTGTTGCAGGTAATCCCGGATCGCATGTCCATCAGCAAGCTGTATCGCTATATCCGGCACCTGAGTCTGAATCAGCAAAAAACCGATCGCTATGAGATCGCCTTGTGGAAGAAGCTGATTTATCCCTTGGCTTCACTGGTTATGATGGCACTGGCCTTGCCATTTGCTTACCTGCAGGATCGTATGGGCGCGGTCAGCGTCAAGGTCTTTGCCGGCATCATGCTGGGCGTTTTGTTCCAGATGCTAAATGGCTTGTTTTCCAGTCTGGGCATCCTGAATAACTGGACGCCACTGTTTTCGGCGATTATTCCCAGCACCTTGTTCATGCTTGCTGCGATGGGCATGTTGTGGTGGTCTGAGCGGCGCTAAGCCCGCAGTGTTTTATTCGGGCTTGAAGATAATTTGCGTCCCCGCCAAGCGGTCATGCAGAAACTGGCGGTCACGATCAAATAGCGCCCACAGCAGACCAACGCAGCCGCCCAATACCGGATACCAATGCGGAACATCGCGCGGAATGTAGGTTAGCAGCTCCCGCATGATTAGCATCATCAGCAAGGGGATGGCCCAGGTCAGGGCAAAACGCAAAACCAATTGCGGCAACGAGGGGGGGGCTCCATCGGCTCTGACCAATTGCATCTTCCAGGTCTGCATGGCTAGCGTCTGCCCGCCGTGATGCCAGTACCAAAGAAAGTAAGCGCCGAGTACGACCAGTACATGCACAAGCAGAAACCAGCCCGGAGCTGTGACGTGAAACGCGTAGCCCAATGCCACATACGGCAGCATGAAGGTAACCGAGAGTACACCCAGTAACAGCAGGCTTTCATACGCAATCCCGGCAATGCGACGACGCACACCGGGTCGATCAGTAGGTATGGTCACGAGCAGGAGTATTAAGGCTGGGAGGGAGTGCTAGCAGGCGCCACCGGTGTGGTGCTGTTGGCGGTAAAGACAGGCGCAGGCGTTTGCTGCACCGGTGCAATCGGCGGCAGGATGGGCTTAGTTTTTGGCGAGGCCAATACGGTAGCAGGGCTCACGGCTGGCTGTTTGCTGCGCACAATGGGCTTGGGCGTTGGTGTGCGCGCCTTGGCGGCTTCCTGCAAACGTTTTTTCTCATCATCAGGCAGGTCTTTATATTCCTGCCACTTTTGTTTGATGTTGGTCTGCTGCTCCAGCGGAGCCTGACGCAAGCTCTTGTACTTGTCGCGTACGAGCCGGCGTTCCTGTGGGCTGAGCTGAGCCCATTCGCGCATTTGTCCCTGTATCCGCGCCTGTTCTTCTGGCGTCATGTAAGGGTAGCGTGCAGCAATACCGATCCACTTTTTACGGCGGATTGTGTCGAGCTGGTCCCAGTCTTCCGATAGCGGGGCGAGCACCTGCTTTTGCTGCGGATTCAGCTCTTTCCAGGAAGGCTGGCGAAGTTGGGGTAGTTCAAGTGCGGAAAGGGGCGCTGCCGCCAATATCCCGATCAGTGCGAGGCTGGCGAGGAGTCGTCGACCCATAACTGAAATCCGGCATCCAAATAAGCATTGATCGGCAGGTCATCGGCCAGCAGAGCGCTGTCGACCTCTTCGTTTTCATCGGCCTGCATGTAGTCATTAACGTAATAGCTACCCACAACGCCAATCGACAGGGCAAATGCCAGCACCATGGTGCGCAACTTGCCATGCAACAGATCACTGGTGATATTGCCAATGCCGGCCAAGCTCAGGGCTGCGACAGGTTGACGTTGGAACGAGAGGGCGTGCGTACGCGCCTCGTGCAGACGTGCCGCCATAGCCGGGCTGATGCCGTCAGTGGTTTGGTTCAGCACGTGGCTGATTTTCTGCGCAAATTGAGTTTCTTCGTTCATAACTTTATCCCCCGTGCTGTCAGAGCACTTGCCAAAGCATGCGTGGCTCGGGAGCAGTGGGTTTTGACGCTGCCCTCTGAACATCCCATAGCCAAAGCCGTTTCAGCAATATCCATGTCTTCCCAATAACGCATGAGGAAGGCTTCGCGTTGACGTGCTGGTAACTTTTCTATCTCTTTTTCAATTAAAGCAATGACTTGCGATTGCTCTAATTGCTTTTGCGGATTCTTACCAGCTTGAGACAGGTCTTCTACGTCAATAGTTTCAAGTGGATCGGCATCTTCGTCGTCAGCTGGCGTTAAGGCTGAGAACAGCGTGGTCCACAGATTGCGAACTTTTGAGCGGCGATAGAAGTCACGGATGGTGTTCTGCAAAATTCGCTGAAACAGCATCGGAAACTCTTCGGGAGGACGATCCCCGTACTTTTCGGCAAGTTTCATCATGGCATCCTGCACGATGTCGAGCGCCGATTCTTCGTTGTGCACGGCGTAAAGCGCCTGTTTATAGGCACGTCGTTCAGCGCTAGCAAGAAAGTCCGAAAGTTGATTACGTGAAGCCAGGGGAGGATCCTTGTCCTTGTTTTATAGGGGAATGATACAGTGCAAAGCGCAAAAAACCTTGACCTATAAGGGGTTCTCGGTTTAAGGTTACAGGTTTCCCGGAACACCCCTAGGCGGATTTGCAATGGTATTGACTGGCGCGGAAATTGTAATCAGATGCTTGCAGGAAGAAAAGGTCGAAATTATTTTCGGCTATCCTGGCGGCTCAGTCCTGCACATTTACGACGAATTGTTCAAGCAGGACAAAATCAAGCATATTTTGGTACGCCACGAGCAGGCAGCGGTTCATGCTGCTGACGCTTATTCGCGCTCCTCGAAAAAAATCGGTGTCTGCATGGTCACCTCAGGCCCAGGCGTCACCAATGCCGTGACCGGCATCGCGACGGCCTATACCGACTCGATCCCGATGGTTGTGATCTCTGGCCAGGCGCCGACCCACATGATTGGTCAGGATGCCTTCCAGGAGTGCGATACCGTTGGTATCACACGCCCTTGCGTCAAGCACAACTTCCTGGTCAAGGACGTCAAGGACCTGGCAATCACCATCAAGAAGGCTTTTTATATCGCCAGTACCGGCCGTCCAGGCCCTGTGCTGGTGGATATCCCTAAGGATTTGGGGGTTGATAAGTGTGAATATGATTACCCGAAGACGGTAAACATTCGTTCATACAATCCAGCCACCAAGGGCCATAGTGGCCAGATCAAGAAGGCGGTCCAGCTGCTGCTGGAAGCCAAGCGCCCGCTGATTTACGCAGGCGGCGGCATCATTCTGTCGGATACAGCTGATCGACTGGCCAAGCTGGCGCATATGCTGGAAGTGCCGGTCACCAACACCCTGATGGGCTTGGGCGGCTTCCCTGCGACTGACAAGCAGAATCTTGGCATGCTCGGCATGCATGGCACCTACGAAGCCAATATGGCGATGCAGCACGCGGATGTACTGCTCGCGATTGGTGCTCGTTTCGATGACCGCGTGATTGGCGATCCGGAAGATTTCGGTTCCATTCCGCGCAAGATCATTCACGTCGATATCGATCCATCCTCGATCGCCAAGCGCGTCAAGGTGGATGTGCCTATCGTCGGCAATCTGAACGAAGTCCTGGACGAGCTGATTCTTCAGCTCAAGGCTTCCGAAGGCAAGATTGACGCCAAGTCGCTCGCGGCCTGGTGGAAGGATATTGACGTCTGGCGCAGCAAGAACAGCCTCAAGTACAAGATGGGCTCGGAAATCATCATGCCCCAGTACGTGGTTGAGAAGCTCTATGAAGTGACCGGCGGCGAAGCGATTGTGACTTCCGACGTCGGTCAGCATCAGATGTGGGCGGCTCAGTATTACAAGTTCGACAAGCCACGTCGCTGGTTGAACTCGGGCGGTCTGGGCACCATGGGTTACGGCTTGCCAGCCGCCATGGGCGCCGTTTTCGCCAACCCGGGCATGCCTGTCGCCTGCGTCACTGGCGAAGGCTCGATCCAGATGAACATTCAGGAAATGTCCACCTGTAAGCAGTTCCGTCTGCCGATCAAGATCGTCAATTTGAACAACCGCTATCTGGGCATGGTTCGCCAGTGGCAGGAAATGTTCTATGGCAACCGCTATTCCGAGTCCTATGTTGATGCCCTGCCTGACTTCGTCAAGCTGGCTGAAGCGTATGGTCACGTCGGTATCCAGATCACCAGTCCCTCAGACGTTGAGCCGGCGCTGCGTGAAGCCTTTGTCAAACACAAAAACGAACTCGTCTTCCTCGACTTCCTCACCGACCCGAAAGCCAACGTGTACCCGATGGTTGCGAATGGCAAGGGTCTGTCGGAAATGATTTTTGCCGAGGATCTGTAAAAAATGCGCCATCTGATTTCCATTCTTCTTGAAAACGAAGCGGGCGCATTGGCCCGCGTTTCCGGCCTGTTCTCGGCCCGTGGCTATAACATCGAGTCGCTGACCGTGGCACCGACCGAAGATCCTTCGATGTCGCGCATGACCATCGTCAGTATCGGTTCTGATGACGTCATCGAACAAATCACCAAACAGCTCAACAAGCTGATCGATGTAGTCAAGGTTGTTGATCTGTCAGAAGCCGCGCACGTTGAGCGTGAGCTCATGCTGATCAAGGTTCGCGCTACCGGCAAGGATCGCGAAGAAATGAAGCGCATGTCCGATATTTTCCGCGGTCGCATTATCGATGTGACCGATGCGACGTACCTGATCGAACTGACCGGGGACACCGCCAAACTCGATGCGTTCATCAGCGCAATCGACAACGATCTGATCCTCGAGACCGTACGTACTGGTGTCAGCGGCATTGGCCGTGGCGACCGAATCTTGAAGGCATAGCCTTCAAGATTCTTAATCAAATTAAAACGCAAAGGGGCGAGGTTACGTCACTAAGGCCCTTTGGAAACTTCTATTAATCAGCAAGGAAATACTCATGAAAGTTTATTACGACAAGGACGCTGACATCTCCCTGATCAAGGGCAAGAAGGTCACCATCGTTGGTTACGGTTCGCAAGGCCACGCTCATGCACTGAATCTGAAGGATTCCGGCGTTAACGTCACTGTTGCACTGCGTAAGGGCGGTGCTTCGTGGAGCAAGGCTGAGACCGCCGGCCACAAGGTTGAAGAAATCGCCGCTGCCGTCAAGGACGCCGATGTCGTCATGATTCTGCTGCCGGATGAAAACATTCCTGCTGTATATAAGAACGACGTTGCCCCGAACATGAAGAAGGGTGCTGCCCTGGCCTTCGCTCACGGCTTCAATGTGCATTACAACCAAGTGATCCCACGTGATGACATCGATGTCATCATGATCGCGCCTAAAGGCCCAGGCCACACTGTGCGTTCCGAGTACCTCAAGGGTGGCGGCGTTCCATCGCTGATCGCTGTGTATCAAGACAAGTCGGGCAAGGCCAAGGACATCGCTCTTTCCTACGCTTCCGCCAACGGCGGCGGCAAGGCAGGCGTGATCGAAACCAACTTCCGCGAAGAAACCGAAACCGACTTGTTCGGCGAACAAGCGGTGCTGTGTGGTGGTGCGGTTGAATTGGTCAAGGCCGGTTTCGAAACCCTGGTTGATGCTGGCTACGCCCCAGAAATGGCTTACTTCGAGTGCTTGCACGAACTCAAGCTGATCGTTGATCTGATGTACGAAGGCGGCATTGCCACCATGAACTACTCGATCTCGAACAACGCTGAATACGGCGAGTACGTGACCGGCCCAGCCGTGATCGCTGATCAAGCCCGCGCCGCCATGAAGGTGTGTCTGGAAAACATCCAGAACGGCAACTACGCGAAGCAGTTCATCCTGGAAGGCAAGACCGACTATCCGGAAATGACCGCTCGCCGCCGCCTGAATGCTGCTCATCCGATCGAAATCGTGGGTTCGCAAC
>DATJIB010000292.1:0-15286 GCA_035493575.1 Rhodocyclaceae bacterium
TCAGGGTGTGTTGCTCCTGAGCGAGTTCACCGGCGCCGCACGTGAATTGCCGGAAGCCCTGATCGTGAACCCTTACGATGCCGATCAATGCGCCGCTGCCTTGCATATGGCGCTGACAATGTCACCGACGGAGCAGCGTGACCGCATGCGCTTGATGCGGGGGCTGGTGGCAGAGTTCAACGTCTATCGCTGGGCTGGCCGCATGTTGCTGGATGCCGCCACCATGCGCCGACGCGTGCGGCTGCTCGGCAATCCGGCAAACAAAACCGCTGATTGGGGGCTGCCAGCATGAAGGCGCCCCTACCCTCCGCATCGACTGAGTGGGCCTATTTCCTGGATGTAGATGGAACCCTGCTCGAACTGGCGGACACCCCTTTTAGCGTGCAGGTGCCGCACGACCTCAAGGCCATCATCAGTGCTGCGCAATCTTGCTGTGGCGGTGCATTGGCCTTGATCAGCGGCCGCCCGATTCGTGATCTCGATTGTCTTTTGGGCCTGGACTCACTCCCGATGGCCGGCCAGCATGGCCTGGAATATCGTGATGCGCAGGGGCATGTGCATAGGCATAGCCTGCCGCCCCATCAGGCGCAGGGAATCATTCGCCGCCTGCAGGCATTGCAGACCCGCCATCCCGGCTTACTGATTGAGGACAAGGGCGCCACGCTAGCGATTCACTATCGACTGGCGCCTGCATTGGGTGCTTACCTGGGGCGATTGCTTAGCGAGATTTTGCTGGACTTGCCCGAACTGCAATTGCAACGCGGAAAATATGTGATGGAGCTAAAACCTGTCGGCTTCGACAAGGGCACCGCGGTCAAAGAGTTCATGGCGCAAGCGCCCTATCAAGGGCGGAGGCCCGTGTTCATCGGTGATGACCTAACTGACGAAAATGGCTTTCACGTCGTTAACGAAATGGGGGGGCTCTCGATCAAGGTTGGTCCGGGTCGCACCATTGCGCAATACCATCTGAGTAATGTTGATGCGGTACGGGCCTGGCTCGGCACCATGAGCGCAAGCTGCGAAGCCAAAGCAAAGGAGCACTCATGAACTCACTCAATCTGGGCTTGATCGGGAATGGCAGTATCAGCGCGCTGATTGATAGCCAGGCTGAAATCGTCTGGTCCTGTTTGCCGCGCTTTGATAGCAACCCAGTATTTTGCTCCTTGCTGCGGGAGGGCCATGCCGAAAAGGATTTCGGCTTTTTCTCCGTTGAGCTAGCCGGCCTCACACGCACCGAACAGCACTATCAGGAAAACACCGCGATCCTGATCACGCGTCTCTATGACGGCAATGAGGGCTGCGTCGAGATCACCGACTTCGCGCCGCGTTTTCGGCGCTATGGCCGTATTTTTCGGCCCATGATGTTGGTGCGCCAAGTCAAAAAGATTTCCGGCAGTCCGCGCATTCGTGTCCGTTTGCGCCCTTCAGGCGACTACGGTGCAGAACGCGTTGCGCACACATTCGGCAGCAATCACATCCGTTATCTGCTACCTGATTTGGTATTGCGCCTGACCAGCGATGCGTCGGTCACCTCGATATTGCAGGAGATACCTTTCTTCCTGGAGGACTCGGTGACCTTCCTGCTCGGCCCGGATGAAACGGTAACGGACTCACCCGAACAAATCGGCAAACGCTTTCTGGAAGACACACAGGATTACTGGTGGGAATGGGTACGCATCCTGGCCATCCCGTTCGAGTGGCAGGAGGCCGTGATACGCGCCGCCATCACGCTCAAGCTCAATACCTATGACGAAACCGGCGCCATCATCGCCGCTGTGACCACCTCTATTCCCGAATCGGCAGGTAGCGAACGCAATTGGGATTACCGCTATTGCTGGCTGCGCGATGGCTATTTCGTGGTCAATGCGCTGAATCGTCTTGGCGCCACCAAGACCATGGAGAACTATCTCAGCTACATCATCAATATCGCCGCCGGTGTTGGAGGCAAGCATCTGCAGCCGGTCTATGCGATTGATGGCAGGGCTGAACTGACTGAAATCTCCGTACCTGATTTGCCCGGCTATCGCGGCATGGGTCCGGTGCGGCGTGGCAACCTGGCTTACGAACAGATTCAGCATGATGTGTACGGCTCGGCGATACTCGCCGCCACCCACGTCTTCTTCGACCAGCGCCTGAACCGGCGCGGCGACGAAGCGCTGTTCCGCCACCTGGAGCTACTCGGCGAGCAGGCCATCAAATGCTATGCCCAGCCTGACGCAGGGCTGTGGGAGCTGCGCGGTACCGCCCGCGTGCATACTTTCTCTGCCGTCATGTGCTGGGCCGGTTGTGACCGCCTGTCGCGCATTGCCACCCGCCTTGGACTGCTGGAACAAGCCGAGCGCTGGCGTAGCGCCAGTACCGAGATTCACAAACATATCCTGGCGCATATCTGGAACGAAAAGAAGAACAGTTTCGCTTCTACCTTTGGCGGAGAAGAACTCGATGCCAGTCTGCTGCTGCTCGCCGAAGTGGGTTTTATCGAGGCGAGCGATCCGCGTTTTATTGGCACGGTCGAAGCGATTGAACGAGAGCTCAAGCGTGGCGACTATATCTTCCGCTATATCGAGAAGGATGATTTCGGCGAACCAGAAAATGCCTTTCTGGTTTGTTCGTTCTGGTATGTCGATGCGCTGGTCTCACTGGGGCGCAAGGCCGAGGCACGTGTGCTATTTGAAAAGCTGCTCGCCTGCCGCAACCACCATGGTTTGCTCGCCGAGCACATCAATGTCGCCAGTGGCGAGCAATGGGGTAACTATGTGCAGACCTATAGCATGGTCGGCCTGATCAATTCAGCGGCGCGTTTATCGATACGCTGGGATCAAGCCTTCTAAGCTCATTTAATTATTTCTTACTCAAAGTCTGCATTAGTGTCGCCGCGATTTCCTCAATCGATTTGGTGCTCGTATCCAGCCATGGCACGCCGTGTTCAGCGAGCATGGCTTCGGCGGCTTTGACCTCGGCACGGCAATTGTCCAGTGCCGCATAACGACTATTGGGCTTACGTTCTTCCCGAATCTGGCTCAAGCGTTCCGGGTTGATGCTGAGCCCGTATAGCTTGGCGCGATGCGGCAGCAATATCGGCGGCATGGCGTTGCGTTCAAAGTCTTCCGGAATCAAAGGATAGTTGGCGGCCTTGATGCCGTATTGCATGGCCAGATACAAGCTGGTTGGTGTCTTGCCGCTGCGTGATACACCCACCAGAATCACATCGGCATTCTCCAGCCCACGCTGGCTCACACCATCGTCGTGCGCGACCGAAAAATCAATCGCTGCGACACGCGCCAGATAGTCTCGACTATTGGTGCCCCCGCGCGCCTTGCCCACCATATGCCGTGCCGGCTGTTGCAACTCAATTTCGAGCGGAGCAATAAACGAGGCAAAGAAATCCAGTACCAGCGCATCGGCTTGTTGCAAGCGCTGCGCCATAGTGGCGTCGACTAATGTGGTCACCACAATCGGCCGCACCCCATCGTTAATCCGGGCAGCAGCGATCTGTTCGATACATGCATCGACTTTAGCCAGCGTATCGATAAACGGCATTCTCACTTCGCGTAAGGTTGCGCTTTCAAACTGACTGAGCAAGCTATGCCCCAGTGCTTCGGCAGTAATGCCGGTGCCATCCGATACGAAAAATAAAGTGCGCTGCCCAATCGCTGATGCAGACTGCATAAACCCTCCTGGCGACTTTGCTTACGAGTCTCTTACTTTAGTTTATCGGCTACAGTAAAAGAGTACGCTTTTATTCATCGCAAAGGATGCAGGCTATGGCGCGACGCGTAGTTCCGTTCAAGCAACTTCGTATGAGCGACATCGCCGAAGTCGGCGGCAAGAATGCCTCGCTCGGTGAATTGATCAGCCAACTCAGCAATGCTGGCGTGCGTGTGCCCGATGGCTTTGCCACCACCGCATCCGCCTTCCGCGAATTTCTGGCGCACGAAGGCTTGTCCACGCGTATCGCTTCAGCCCTAACCACGCTCAATGTCGATGATGTCGAAGCACTGCAAAAAATCGGCGCCGCCATTCGCAACTGGATCGTAGTGACGCCTTTTCCACCCGCGCTGGAAGCCGAGATCCAGCAAGCCTATGCCGAGCTGGTGCAAGACAGCGTCCATGGCACCTCGTTTGCCGTTCGCTCTTCCGCCACTGCGGAAGACTTACCCGATGCATCCTTCGCCGGGCAACAGGAAACCTTTCTGAATATCGAGGGATATACCAATATCCTCGTTGCCATCAAGGAGGTGTTCGCCTCGCTGTATAACGACAGGGCAATTGCCTACCGAGTGCACAAGGGATTCAGTCACACCGATGTTGCCTTGTCCGCCGGCATACAGCGCATGGTGCGTTCCGATACTGGCGCAGCCGGCGTGATGTTCAGCATCGATACCGAGAGCGGCTTTGATGGCGCGGTTTTTATTACCGCCAACTATGGCCTCGGTGAAACCGTGGTTCAAGGCGCGGTGAATCCGGACGAGTTCTATGTACATAAGGCAACTCTGGCCCTGGGAAAACCATCCGTGATCCGTCGCCACCTCGGCTCAAAACTCATCAAGATGGTGTTCACTAGCCAGCACGAAGCAGGCAAATCGACACATATCATCGACACCAGCGATGAAGAACGCCATGCGTTCGCCTTAAGCGATAGTGATGTACTTGAACTGGCGCACTACGCCATGTTGATTGAGAAACACTATGGCGGCCCCATGGATATTGAGTGGGGACTGGATGGCCAGGACAATAAACTCTACATCCTGCAAGCCCGCCCCGAGACCGTACAGTCACAGCGCAGTGGCATAAGCGAGAAATATCGTCTACAACAACATAGCAAGGTGCTGACTTCGGGGCGCGCCATAGGACAGAAAATTGGCAGCGGTTCGGTGCGCATCGTGCATGACCCGGCGGATATGCACCGGGTTCAAATCGGCGACATTCTGGTCGCTGACATGACCGACCCGAATTGGGAACCGGTTATGAAGCGCGCCGCCGCCATTGTGACCAATCGCGGCGGCCGCACCTGCCACGCCGCCATCATTGCTCGTGAACTTGGCATTCCCGCCATCGTTGGCTGCGGCGATGCGACTGAAGTACTACACGAAGGCGAGTCCGTCACCATCAGCTGCGCCGAAGGCGACACCGGCTATGTCTATCGTGGCCGCCTCGAGTTTGAAGTGCAGCGCCAAGACATGGGTAAGCTGCCTGATATCCCGGTCAAGCTGACCATGAATGTCGGCAACCCTGAGCTGGCATTTTCTTTCGCGCAGATTCCGAATGCCGGGGTGGGTCTGGCGCGCCTGGAGTTCGTCATCAACAACATGATAGGCGTGCACCCCAAGGCGATTCTTGAGCTGGAGCACCTGCCTGCTTCATTGCGTGAGGAGATCGAACGCCGCGCCCGTGGCTATGTTGATGCACGCAGTTTCTTTGTCGAAAAACTGGTCGAAGGTGTAGCTACTATTGCCGCTGCGTTTTACCCCAAGCCCGTGATCGTGCGCTTGTCGGATTTCAAATCAAACGAATATCGCAAGCTGCTCGGCGGCACGCTCTACGAGCCCGACGAAGAAAACCCTATGCTCGGCTTCCGCGGCGCTTCACGCTATATCGCCCCTAACTTCCAGTATTGCTTTGCCATGGAAATCGAGGCACTCAAGAAAGTGCGCAATGTGCTGGGGCTGACCAACGTCGAGCTAATGGTGCCGTTTGTGCGCCGTGTCAATGAAGCCGCTGGCGTGATTGATTTGCTCGCACAGCACGGCCTCAAGCGCGGTGAGAATGGACTCCGTATAGTCATGATGTGCGAGATTCCATCCAACGCGCTGCTCGCCGACCAGTTCCTTGAATACTTCGACGGCTTCTCGATAGGCTCGAATGATCTGACGCAACTCACCCTGGGCGTGGATAGAGATTCAGCCTTGGTGGCGCAATCCTTCGATGAACGCGACGATGCCGTGAAAGCTTTATTGAGTATGGCGATCCAAGCCTGCAACCGCGCGGGCAAGTATGTCGGCATTTGCGGTCAAGGCCCGTCAGACCATCCTGACCTGGCGCTATGGCTGATGCAGCAAGGCATACAGAGCATGTCCCTGAACCCGGACAGCGTGGTCGACACCTGGCTGACTTTGGCGAAAAACCGCTCAGCGAATTAATTTTCGTAGGAGAGTGAGACTTTTTACTCAATCGCGTGTCACAAAGAATTGTCCTGAATGGCGACTCTCCCGTGCGACCTTTGAAAATCATTTGTTGGCGTGCTTTGGCCCTGATCTCACTGCTGCTGGGTGTGATCGGCATCTTCCTGCCCATTATGCCAACCGTGCCATTTGTCCTGCTAGCCGCCTGGGCTGCCGGCAAAGGTTGGCCCACGCTTGAAGCCTGGCTGCTCAATCACCACCACTTCGGCGATCACATTCGTCAGTGGCGCGCAAATGGCGCAGTGCCGCGCAAAGCAAAGTGGATCGCTACCCTGGCAATGGCCTGTAGCGCAGTAATGATGCAGTTTCTGCCGCTACCCGATCCCATTGTTTGGGCAAGGTGGGCAGTGCCGGCGGTTTTTGTGTTGGTGCTGATCTGGTTGTGGCAACGGCCTGAGCCGCTTGGAACGCAATCGCTCACGGCATTAAAAGCCAGAGATACCGCTGCCTCGAAATAAAACTAACGCAGATCTGTATGTGGATACTGTTATATCCATCTTACGTTCACCAAGGCACTCAAGTGTTAGACATCTCTTTCGAAAACCAGAATGAGGGAAGCGCCTGACCTGTGGCCATGAGCCAGTGAAGAAAATCTGTACGTGAGACAAACGTCTCCGCCAGATGCACAGGCGAAGGCTCTTCCGCAGAGCGCACAATCGCAAGCAGGTGTTCAAGTACCTCTGCACGAAGGATGACCGGCGGCCTGCCCTCGGCCGCGACATAGCCCACATAGGGGTACCCCGTCAGTGCCAGGTTCTGGTTGAGCCAGCGTGGGTCTGCACTCTGCAAGCGCAGCCCATCCATGATGACGCCGCGAGCCAGTGAACGCGCAACGATGATTTCATGCTCAAGCCGCTCCCGTGCCCACAGGGTAACAATGTCCCAGAACTTGTAACTCTCAACCAATTGGCTAGGCTTCATTGAGTTTATGACCCATGTTGGAAGTGAAGCGGGTACAGAGCTTGCGCTAAAGAACATGTCTTGCGAGTAGCTCGGTAATAGCTGCCACCCAGGCAAAGCAGAGCAAGACAAACACATTGAATTTGGTGGTCGCATACCAGTCGTCCCAGAAGCGTCCTTGAAACAGGGAAAAGATGTCAGGCGTAAATAGAAACCTTATCGTCTCCCCAAACGACTCGAACCTCTCACCCCAAAACATTTTTGCCAGGGCGACATAGACAGGAATGCTCAGCACGCCTACCAAGATCAAGATTCTGGGGTGGTCAGCAAATTCCATATGACTACGTTCAATTCAAAGGTGCGCACAGACAGTGCGCAGGCACAGCGTAACGACTAAGTGCTGGCTTGGCGCTGACCATCAGGATTTACCAAAGTACTCGCGCTGAAGAGCGACTTGAACAGACTTTGGAAACAGGCGCGAAATATACTTAAGCAAACCAAAGGTAAGTAAGCAGAAGCCGCAAGTGACGGCCAGTTGCACAAGCATTTTGGCCGAGAATAAGGGCGGATCAGTTTCGTAACCAGCCGCCAGCAGTAGCCAAGTTGTTAAGTGAGTTGAAACCAGAAACGGCACGCCATACAAGAACATGGCAACCCAGGAGGCAGAAGTTTTCGCTGGTTTCTGTTGTGCGTCACAGCCAACCTCCACGTCCGCTACGGGAGAAAGCCCCATTTCATTTCTGGCTTTGGCGACTTCAGTGGAATGGTTTTTCATCGTGATCTCTAAGGTTGAAGTAGCCGGATGTGGATTGCTGAGTTTTTAGGGGCCGGGCAAACAACTGAGCTTAAAGCCCAAAACAATACTATTTGCAATATGGTTTCAATATTACCTAATTTGTAGGTAATCAACTGAGTTGCTTGATATTTTAAAGAGCAAACGACACATCCTTTTAACTTCTCTCCTACTCAGGGAAGGCATGTCATCCGACAGACAGCGACTATCTTCACGTCAAAATACCTCTTTCATTTCTTGGGGTTGTAGTTAACTAATTAGTTAGTTAATATTCGCCACCATGAACACAACTACCCCATCCAAGCGTAGCGACGAGTCCCAGCCGCGTCGTCCCGGCCGGCCTAAAGGCAATGACTCACGCGAGCAGTTTCTCGATGCCGCCGTCTTGCTGTTCAGCCGCCAAGGCGTTTCGGCCACCACGCTGGCGCATATCGCCAAGGAAGTCGGCGTCACCAGTGCGATGGTGCATTACCACTTTTCCAATCGTGAGCAGCTGCTGGATGCCGTGACCACCGAGCGCATCCTGCCGTTTGTGCATGCGTTGCACGCACCGCTGCATACCGACGATATGAGCGACCCGGTAGCCATTCTGCGTGCCATGGCCGAATGCTTGTTGGAACATGTGTTCAAGCATGAGTGGCTAGCCCCGATGTGGCTGAGCGATGTCAGCAGTGGCTCCGGCGAGCTGTGCCAGCGCATCATGCCGCACGTGCCGGCGGCGCGGGTTCATCAGCTCACTGAGGCCATCGCCGCTGCACAGGTGCGTGGTGAGATTAATCCGGGCCTGCAACCGCATCTGATTTTCATGAGCATCGTCGGCTTGGTGCTACTGCCCTTTGCTTCGCTCAAGGACTGTCGCGAACTACATCCTGGTGCCGACTTCAGTAACGAGGCATTGCGACGCCATGCCATGGGCGCTGTCGATAACCTGCTCCGCCCTCTTTGAACTAACAAAAATACAGACCATGCTGCACCGACTCAATTCAAAAATTCGCCTTGCCCTGTTGATCTCCGCCAGCGCTTCATTGAGCGCCTGCGCATTGTTCCAGGATCACGATGCCAAGACCAATGCCATGCAGGACGCTGAAGCGCGCGTGCCAGCCCAGTGGCAAGCGCCGCTGCCACATGATGGCAAGATTGCTGACCTCAAGCGCTGGTGGGATCAATTTGATGATCCCCTCTTGAGCGAACTGGTTGCCGCCGGGGAAGCTGTCAATCCGAACTTGTCTTCCGCTCGCTCGCGCATTGCCCAGGCGCGCGCCACCAGTGTGCAATCCGGTGCCAGCTTGCTGCCCAAACTCGATGCGGCTGCATCGCGCACTCGCGGCCAGCAAGACATACGCTTTCCGTCAGGCACGAGTACTCAGACTGGCTTGAATGCGAGCTGGGAAATTGATCTCTTTGGCGCCAATAGCGCCGCCAGCGATGCTGCCGATCTACGTTTTGCTGGCGCCCGTGCTGACTGGCATGTAGCTCGTGTATCGGTTGCCGCTGAAGTCGCCAATACCTATATCGGCTACCGCGCTTGCGAAGCCCAGTTAGCGCAGACGCAAATCGACGCTACTTCGCGCAAGGAAACTGCGCGTCTCACCGACATCAACGCCGAAGCCGGTTTTGAGTCACCCGCCAATGCAGCACTGACACGCGCCAGCGCCGCCCAAGGCAATAGCCTCCTTGTGCAACAACGTGCGCAGTGCGATCTGCAGATCAAGGCTTTGGTGGCGTTGACGGCCATTGATGAACCGACACTGCGCCAGAAACTGACCAGTGCCAACGTTGGCCATATTCCACAACCCGCACAGATCAATGTGACTGAAGTCCCAGGCTCAGCACTGGCACAACGCCCGGATATCTACAGCGCGGCGCAAAGCGTACTGGCGGCGAATGCCGATGTTGATAATCTGCGTGCCCAGCGTCTGCCCAAGATCAGCCTGGCCGGCAATATCAGCCATGCAACTTTCGAAACATCACAAGGCAGCACCAGTGGCCGCGTATGGACAATAGGCCCACTCCAGATCACGCTGCCGATATTTGATGGCGGCACGCGCCGCGCCAATGTTGATGCCGGCCGCGCTCGCTACGATGATGCTGCCATTCAATACGCTGCCAAGATTCGCACTGCCGTGCGCGAGGTAGAAGAAGCCCTGGTCAATCTGCAAAGCACAGGCGAGCGCGCGATTGATGCGCAAACCGCAGTCGATGGCTTTGCCGCCTCCTTCAAGGGTGTAGAAGCGCGCCAGAAAAATGGCATGGCCAATATTTTCGAGCTGGAAGACGCACGTCGCTCGCTGGCAACGGCTCAGACCGCGCTCGTCAATCTGCAGCGTGATCGCGTCACCGCCTGGGTCTCGCTGTACCGCGCCCTGGGCGGCGGCTGGGATGTCAGCGAAGCTAATAACGATGTCCCAGCGCAGACAGGTGTGACCACCCCGACTGCCAAGAATTGATTGCCCTAAAACATACTCACTTTCCTTGAAATCATGAAGCCACAAACTCGCAAACGTCTGATCATTGCTGGAGTCGTTATTGTTGCCATCGCTATCGTGATTGCCATCACGCGCGGCGGCGACAAGGCTGAAAAGCCGACCCCAGCCGCCAAGGCATCGCTTAGTGTCACGGTTGAATCGCCCTTGCCGATGCGCCTGACGCAGAAGATCAGTGCCAACGGCAATATCGAAGCCTGGCAGGAAGCCGCTATCGGCGCCAATGTAACCGGCCTCATCCTCGCCGACGTGAAGGTAAATGTCGGTGATGTGGTCAAGCGCGGCCAGCTGCTGGCCAACTTCTCCAATCAAACCGTGGCGGCCGATCTCGAACAGACCAAGGCCAAGACCGCTGAAGCCGAAGCGACGGCTGCTGAAGCCGAAGCCAATGCCGAACGGGCGCGTGCCGTCGCCGACAGCGGCGCCTTGAGCAAGCAGCAACTGAATCAATATATCACTGCCGCGCAGACCGCCAAGGCCAGACTGAACGCCCAGATCGCCGCAGGCAAGGCCCAAGCGGTGCGCCTCAACGATACGCAAGTGCTGGCACCTGACGACGGCATCATTTCAGCGCGCAATGCAACAGTCGGCTCGGTGCCCACCACGCAGGAGTTGTTCCGTCTGATTCGCCAGGGCCGCCTTGAATGGCGTGCGGAAGTTTCATCGCTGCAAATTCCGCTGCTCAAGCCCGGCATGTTGGTCACGATCACGCCGCCCAACAGCCAACCGATCAAGGGCAAGGTTCGTATTACCGCCCCGACCGTGGACGCCAAGACACGCAATGGCATTGTCTACGTTGACCTGCCTAACCCTGGCCCGGCCAAGGCCGGCATGTTCGCCAGCGGTGATTTCGACGTTGGCTTCAGCGATGGTCTGACCTTGCCGCAAAGCGCGGTCATGGTTCGCGATGGCTACAGCTATGTATTCAAGGTGGGTGCAGATGGCAAGGTTGCCCAGACCAAGGTCACTGTTGGACGCCGCATTGATGAGCGCGTTGAAATACTGAATGGCTTGAGCGTCGATGCCAAGGTGGTAACCGCCGGTGGTGGCTTCCTGACCGATGGCGACACAGTGCGCGTGGTCGCGCCTGAAGCGGCTGATATCGCTCCGAATACCGCAGCCCCTGCCAAGAACTAAATTTTTGTTCCGAAAAATATTTATCGGCGCTGAATTCGCGCTGTCGAGAAAGACGCTATGAACGTTTCCGCCTGGTCGATACGTAATCCGATTCCGGCCATTCTGCTTTTCATCATGCTCACGCTGTTTGGCCTGTTCGGCTTCAGCCAGATGAAAATTCAGAATTTCCCCGACATCGATCTGCCCACTGTCACGGTGACTGCCTCGTTGCCCGGCGCTTCGCCGTCGCAACTGGAAACCGATGTTGCGCGCAAGATCGAAGACTCTGCTGCTACCTTGCAGGGCATCAAGCATATCTACACCAAGATTCAGGATGGCACCGCCACCATCACCATAGAGTTCGTTCTGGAAAAGCCGACCCAGGAAGCGGTTGATGATGTGCGCGATGCCGTCAATCGCGTGCGTGCCGATATGCCGTCTGATCTGCGCGACCCCATCATCTCGAAGATGAATCTATCGGGTCTACCTATCCTGACCTACACCATCTCCTCAAACAAGATGGACGAGGAAGCCCTGTCCTGGTTTGTCGATAACACCATCAGCAAGAAGCTGCTCAGTGTCAAAGGCGTAGGTGCGGTGGGCCGCGTTGGCGGTGTCAGTCGTGAAGTACGGGTTGAGCTGGATCCGCAGCGCCTGCAGGCACTCGGTGCCACCGCTGCCGAGATCTCGCGCCAGTTGCGCCAGACCCAGCGTGAATCCTCAGGTGGTCGCACGGATATCGGAGAAGCCGAACAGTCGGTGCGTACGCTGGGCACGGTGCAGACGGCGACTGAACTCGCCGCCATGCAAATTTCGCTGACCGATGGCCGCCGCATTCGGCTTGATCAGGTTGCCAGCGTTACTGATACCGTGGCTGAAAAACGCTCTGCAGCGCTGCTGAATGGCGAACCCGTGGTTGGCTTTGAAATCACGCGCAGCCGTGGCGCCGGTGAAGTCGATGTCACCACCGGTGTGCGCGCCGCATTGGCCAAGCTCAAGGAAGCCAATCCGGAAATCGTCATCACCGAAGCCTTCAACTTTGTTGATCCGGTGGAGGAAAACTACAAGGGCTCGATGCACCTTCTGTATGAAGGTGCAGTTCTGGCCGTGATCGTGGTGTGGCTATTCCTGCGCGACTGGCGCGCTACGCTGGTGTCGGCGGCAGCCCTGCCACTATCGGCGATCCCGACCTTCGGCTTCATGTACCTGCTCGGTTTCTCGGTCAACGTGGTGACGCTGCTGTCGCTCTCGCTGGTGATCGGTATCCTGGTCGATGACGCCATCGTCGAAATTGAAAACATCATGCGCCATTTGCGCATGGGCAAGACACCTTACGAGGCGGCCATGGAGGCTGCCGATGAAATTGGTCTCGCCGTGATCGCCACCACCTTCACGCTGGTATCAGTATTCCTGCCGACCGCCTTCATGGGCGGCGTGCCGGGCAAGTTCTTTGTCCAGTTTGGCTGGACTGCGGCGATCTCGGTGTTCTTCTCATTGGTGGTAGCACGGATGCTGACGCCTATGATGGCGGCCTATATTCTCAAGGCCACCAATAGCGAGCACAAAGATCCAAGCTGGATGAATATGTATATGCGCTGGGCCGAGGCTTGCCTGAAGCATCGTATCCGCACCACCATCGGCGCCGTCGCCTTTCTGATTGCCTCCTTCATGCTCGTCGGGTTGCTGCCTACCGGCTTTATCCCGCCAGATGATCTGTCGCAAACCCAGGTGACCTTGACGCTGCCACCGGGAAGTACCTTCAAGCAGAGCTATGCAGCTGCTGAACAGGCGCGCCGCATCGTGCAGCAGAACCAGCACGTCAAGCTCGTCTATACCGCCATTGGCGGTGGTAGCGCGGGTGGTGATCCATTCGCTCCATCGGGTGCCGGCCAGGTCAACAAGGCCACGCTGACCATCAATATGACCCATCGCAATGACAGACCGGGTATCAAGAAACAGGACATTGAAAACGAATTGCGCGTGGCACTGGAAGCCATTCCCGGCGTGCGCGTCAAGGTGGGCCTGGGCGGCGGCAACGAGAAATATGTGCTGGTGCTGGTAGGGGATGACGGTAACTTGCTGACTGAGCATTCGCACTTGGTCGAGCGCGAACTGCGCACTATCCCTGGCATAGGCAATGTAACGTCTACGTCCAGTCTGGTCCGTCCCGAAATCGTGGTGCGCCCTGACTTTGCTGAAGCCGCAAATCTGGGTGTAACGTCAGTGACTATGGCCGACACCCTGCGTATCGCGACGACTGGTGACTACGATCAACTACTCCCCAAGCTCAATCTCTCGGAGCGGCAGGTGCCTATCGTAGTCAAGCTGCCACCGGAAGCACGTAGCGATCTCGCCCTGCTCTCGCGTCTGACCGTACCCGGCACGCGTGGCCCGGTACAGCTGGGCAATGTAGCGACGCTGGGTATCGATAGCGGCCCGGCCGAGATCAGCCGTTATGACCGCAAGCGCAATATCAACTTTGAAATTGAGTTGAATCAGCAGCCGCTGGGCGAAGTACAAAAACATGCTGCAGCCCTGCCCAGTTTGCAGAAGCTGCCGCCTGGCGTGATCCAGACCACAGTCGGTGATGCTGAAGCCATGGCCGAACTCTTCGCCAGCTTTGGCCTCGCCATGCTGACCGGTGTGATGTGCATCTACATTGTGCTGGTGCTGCTGTTCCATGACTTTGTACAACCGGTCACGATTCTGGCTGCGCTGGTGCTGTCGATTCCAGGCGCTTTCGTGGCGCTATTCGTCACACATACAGCACTGTCGATGCCATCGATGATCGGTCTGATAATGCTCATGGGGATTGCGACCAAGAACTCGATCCTGCTGGTCGAATACGCCATCGTCGCCAGACGCGACCGCGGCCTCAACCGCTGGGACGCTTTGCTCGATGCCTGCCACAAACGCGCGCGCCCTATCATCATGACCACCATCGCCATGGCCGCCGGCATGCTGCCGATTGCCTTGGGTATCGGTGTTGATCCAAGCTTCCGCGCCCCCATGGCCATCGTCGTCATTGGCGGCCTGATCACGTCGACCTTCCTGAGTCTCCTGGTGATACCGGTGCTATTCACCTATGTGGATGACCTGGTGCAATGGATGAAGCGCAAGATCGGGAGCAAGCATAGCGAGGCTTGAGCGACGGGGCGATGAGAGGCATACTCGCGCTCTAACATTTCATGAATGAAAAATGGCCGTCACAACGCGACAGAGGAAGCATGCAATCCAAATCTCACTGGGAAAACGTTTACTCGAAAAAGGAACCAACTGAAGTCAGTTGGTTTCAAGAGCATGCGTTGCATTCATTGAACATGATTCGAGATACAGGCGTACCCTCCTCTGCATCTATCATTGATGTTGGCGGCGGGGCATCCACGCTCGTTGATGATCTGCTGGCAAATGGGTATTCAAATCTCACAGTGCTTGATCTTTCAGCCGCAGCACTTGCTGCAGCCCGCAATCGCCTTGGCGACGTCGGCAACTCAGTGCAATGGCTGGAGGCAGATATAACCCGAGCATCCTTACCAAGCCATGCTTTCGATGTATGGCACGACAGGGCCGTGTTTCACTTTTTGACCAGACAAGAAGACAGAGCGGCTTATGTCCAGACGGTTCTCAACTCAGTCAAACCCGGTGGCCATGTCATCGTAGCCACCTTTGCAGAGGATGGCCCTATGATGTGTAGTGGCCTGCCAGTGATGCGATACAGTGCTGGCCAATTGCATGCCGAGTTTGGAGAGTTCTGCACACTGATGCATCACGACCGGGAAGAGCACATCACTCCTTTCGGCACAGTGCAGAAA
>DATJIB010000293.1:0-2969 GCA_035493575.1 Rhodocyclaceae bacterium
TTGTTGAGCCAGGCTCAGCAGTTCGGACCACACATTGCGCAAGGTTTCGTCCGCCGTGTTAAAAAAAGCTTCAGTACCCTCTTTGGTGGTGGTGATGCCAAGTGCCCCAAGGGCAGCATCGCGTTGTTGCCCGGCGGCTCCCAGTTCAGCCACCAAACCGGTTTTCTGTTCCAGCAAGGGCAGTACTGCATCAGCATTGCCGTTGATGAGCAACTTCTGCTCTTCTTCCAGCACTGCGATGAAGGATTTCAGAACCTGAGCTTCATTTGCGATGGCCAGGTTCAGCTGTGGGGCGGGTGTTGCCATGATGCGCGTTTAACTCTTAACGTTCGCTGCCGAGCATATCGCGCACGCTCTTCAAAAGGCCATCGGCAATCCGTTCCGGATTGACTTGGAAACGGCCTTCAGCAATCGCTTGTTTGATTTCGGCAACGCGGGCGCTATCCATAACCGGGCTGCTGGCCAGGACGGAACTAACGCTTTGCAAGCCGCTCAGGGTTGCTTCGGTAGAAGCACCGCCGCTCGCGGCAGAAGAAGCGCTTCCTGCAGCAGTGGCCGTGCCTCCGCTGCTGCCAGCGCGAGCTCGTCCCGCACCGCTGGGGGTGCTGGAACCGCCTACTGGCTTGCTAGAGGTATCAATTTTCACGGTTTTTCCTTTCCCTTGCGGGGTCTCAGGAGCTGCAACGGCATGAATGCGCAAAACTTGAGCGAAACTTCTGAATACTCGCAGAAATAATGCAAATAGCTTGCCATATCTTACCCTGCTGGCTGAGCTTTAAAAAGTAATTTCCACGATACCCCCGGCCCGGGCTAGGCCACTCACGACCTGGCCGCTGTTCAGGCGCACTTGTACGACCTTGCCTTCTGCGGCAGCAGTGAGCGCTTTTCCTTCATTCGACACCTCAAATGTAGGACCGCGCGAGATGACTTTGACCGATTGGCCTTGTTGAATTACGGGCGGCTGGCGCAATAAGTCGGTCAGGATGGGGCGTCCTACAGGAATGGGCATGGCTGCGACTCTGCCGACGACTTGAGAGGGATCCACCATCACGCCATTGGGCAGGTCGCCGAGGTCGCCGCTTTGGCGGGTCAAATCCGTTTCGGCAATCAATTGACCCTGGCTCAAAGGGCGGGCGGTAACGAGAAACTCCGTGACGACCTTGATCTGTACGGGCACATAGATGGCCCAGCCAGCTTCAGCGCGGCAACGGACCAAGACCGTGGTGCGGCCGATATTACGTGCGCCGGGAGCCATGGAGACATCGAGGTTGGAACAGGATGGACGACCGGTGTTTTCCACCGAATTGACGATAAAGCTTACCTGCCCGTTCAGATTGGCGGTTTGCTTGCGCAGGAAGGATTCGATCGCATTCTTGATGAGCTGATTGTCATCCCGGTTTGCAGCGAAAGACACAAGGGGAGTCAGCAGTAAAAGCAGGCTGCAGAGAAGTACGTGGCCAAGCCGGAAAGTCGATGTATGCATGACACGATTCAAACACGTGACGCCAGGCAAGGCAAGCCGAATTGCCGGTATGTGCGGCAAGTTTTGCCGTTGCTGGAAGCATGGGTTCCGCTAAAGCGGCAAGCGCTTTGCCGCTTTAGCTGGGCAAGCGCGGAATAGGCCCGGAAAAGCTGGCTACAACTCGGTTTGGTAAAAGCTGGCACGGAGCGTGCATTACGGCGTATGTAAAAGAAACTTTAGGCCTTTGTGGCTAGCGAGCAGACACCATGATCGATCGTCTTGATAAAGAACTGACCTTCTCCCGTACGGCCTTGGGCCTGCGCGGATATCAGCAGGAGTTGCTCGCTTCGAATATTGCCAATGCCGATACGCCGAACTACAAGGCCCGTGACATTGATTTCAAGTCGGCCCTGCAAAACGCCATGAGCGGCAAAGGTGACGGTTCGGTGACGATGAACACAACCTCCAGTCGTCATCTGCAGGGTGATGGTGCAACACCTTACGGTGCCACGCTCAAGTATCGCACCGAGTATCAAAGCAACGTGGACGGAAATACCGTGAATATGGATATCGAGCGTACTGCCTTTGCGGAGAACTCGATTCAGATGGAAGCCCTGCTGACCTTTGTGCGCGGGCAGTTCAGTGATTTGCGTAACGCCATGTCGGCGACCTGATCGGGTGAGTTGAGATGAGCCTTAACAACGTTTTTGGTATCGCCAGTTCTGCGCTGACAGCACAGTCGGCTCGCCTGAATACCACTGCCAGTAATTTGGCCAATGCCGATAGCGTGGCTGGTGCAGATGGCCAGCCATATCGTGCCAAACAAGTGGTGTTCAAGGCCATGCCGGTAACGGAGCAAGGCGGCATTGGTGTTCGAGTCACTCAAGTTGTAGATAGTGCCGCACCACTGCGCCTCGTGTATGACCCCAAGAGTCCAGCAGCCAATGAACAAGGCTATGTGAGCATGCCGAATGTGAATGTGGTGGAGGAGATGGTGAACATGATCTCCGCTTCGCGTGCTTATCAGAACAACGTCGAAGTGATGAATACCGCCAAAACACTGATGCAGAAAACACTGGCCATTGGTCAGTAATGAAGGAGAAGCAAGATGGCCACCACTACCAACACCAGCACTGACTACAGCACCTCGATTATCAATCAGCTGAATCAGAAGCCGACCAAAGCCACCAGCACGGTCAGTGATCAGCAAAGTCGTTTCCTGAACCTGCTGACAACTCAGCTGAAGAATCAGGATCCATTGAACCCAATGGACAACGCGCAGATGACATCGCAGCTGGCACAAATCAGCACCGTTGATGGCATTGAGCGTTTGAACCAGACGCTAACTGCCATGATGAGCAGCAGCAGTACTGATCAGACATTGCAGGCTGCTGCCCTGGTTGGGCATGGTGCGCTGGTCAAGGGCAATAATCTCGCCTTGGGTACCAGTGGTGCTATTGGTGGCTTTGACCTCGCCAGCAAGGCTGATGTGGTCAAGATTGAAATC
>DATJIB010000294.1:0-8271 GCA_035493575.1 Rhodocyclaceae bacterium
AAACAGTGGTTAACGAAATGGAGCGGCAAGTTGCATTACGGCATCTTGAACCGGCCCGCATACATAGGCTATTGGAACAACAAACCGAGCTTCTGCCAGAGTCGGCTGGTTTCCGGATTACTGATGCCAAAGGCGCCGTACTCATCGGCGTAGGCGATAACAGTAGTCGCGTCCTGAATATCGCGGATCGTGAATATTTTGCTGCCTTAAGCATCCGCAATGAACCTGGTCTCGTCATCAGCAAGCCGGTGGTTGGCCATGTAACGCAGGAATGGATTATTCCATTTGCACGTAGCTATCGCTATCCCGATGGACGCTTTGCCGGGGTCGTTTCAGTCCCGATTTCGGTGGCATTTTTCAATCGCATGCTGACGCGTTTTGATGTTGGCCCGAGCGGCGCAACCTCACTCCGTGATCGAGATCTGGGACTGATTGCGCGTTACCCGCCCGATTCAAAAGGCCAGAAGCTGGCTGTCGGCAGCAACAATATTTCTCAGGCCATGCGCGACCTGGCCAATACCGGCACCATCGAGAAAACCTATAGCACGCGGGCGCCGTATGACCAGACGGTTCGGGTCAATACTTTCCTGCGTGTATCCAATGCCCCTTTCTACATCATCGCCGGGGTAGCCCAGGATGAGTACCTCAAAAGTTGGCGGCGTGAGTTATGGCAGACGCTGGTCTTCTTCGCGCTCTTCGTTCTGGCCACAAGCTTTCTGGCGCGCATGGTGTACCGCGCCTGGAGCAAGCAGGAAAAAAGCAATCTTGTATTGTTGGAGCGCAATTCCGAATTGGCCACTGCACTCACGGAATTGGCGGAGCGTGATCATGCCTTGGTCGCGGCACAACGGGCCGGCTCGTTGGGAACCTATACGCTGGATTTTGAAACCGGCAAACTGGTCTGCTCAGATGAAATCAATCGCATCTTCGGCCTGGACGAATCCGAAGAACACAACGTTGAGCTATGGCGAAAATGCATACATCCGGATGATGCACATGAGGTCGAAGCACACTTTCAAGTTGCCCTGCAGTCGCAGACCGGCTCATTCAGCGACGAGCATCGGATTGTGCGTAGAGATGGCTCGGTTCGCTGGATTCAGCGCCTGGGTGAACTTGAGCGCGACTCTGCAGGAAAACCACTACGACTGCGAGGGATCGTTCAGGACGTAAGTGCCCGCCATAGTGCCGACGACAGGCTTAAGCTGATGCGCGAGGCATTTCAGCACTCCGCCGAAGGCATCATGGTGACTGATCGTGACGGGGTCATTCTGGAAATCAACCCGGCCTATAGCGGCATTTCCGGCTTCAGTTATGAAGAAGTCTTGGGCTGTAAACCTAGCCTCTTCAAGTCCGGCCTCCATCCGGAAGCTTTTTATCGCGAGATGTGGCAAACCTTGCTGCACGATGGTTATTGGGAAGGCGAATTTCACAACAAACGCAAAGACCATACTGTTTATCTGCAGCACACGCGCATCTCGGCCATTCGTGACTCTAAGGGTGAGGTGTCTCGCTATATTGCTTTGGCTTCTGATGTGACTTTGCTGCGTGAGAGCCAAAAGCAAATTGAGCACATGGCCTATCACGACAAGCTGACAGGATTGCCCAATAGAGCTTTACTGGCCGACCGCCTACGCCTTTCGCTGGCACAGGCACAACGCAATCATGAAATCTTGGGGGTTTGCTATCTGGATTTGGATGGCTTCAAACCTATCAATGACGAATGGGGTCACGACGTTGGCGACAATCTGCTTTGCCAAGTCGGACAGCGCTTGCTGGCGCATGTGCGCGCTGGCGATACGGTGGCACGCATCGGTGGCGACGAGTTTGTTGTACTGATTAGCGGCATCCATACCGAAGATGAGTTGAATGCAACGGTACAAAGATTGCTGGACACCGTAGCGTTACCGTTCCAGATCAATAAGCAGACCGCCTATCTAACCATGAGCATAGGCGTGGCAGCGTATCCGAATGATCAGGCGCAGGAACCAGACTCCTTGATCCGGCATGCCGACCAGGCCATGTATATCGCCAAGCATTCGGGTAAGAATCGTATGCATCTATTTGATGCTGCCGCCGAGAAACGTTTGCGCGAGCATCATGATCTGCTGTCTGGAGTTGCTTCTGCGCTTGAAGCGGATGAGTTCGAGCTTTACTACCAACCCAAAGTGAATATGCGCAGCGGCGAGGTTATCGGCGCTGAAGCCTTGATACGCTGGAATCACCCTGCCCAGGGTCTGCTTTCCCCCGGCGTTTTCCTCAGCGCGGTACAGGATACCGAGTACGCCGTCACCATGGGCGAATGGGTGATCCGCAAAGCACTGCAACAAATAAGCACCTGGCAATCAACTGGGTTTTCGCCTGCGATAAGCGTAAATATCTTCGGTTATCACCTGCAGCGCTCTAATTTTGTTGGGCGCTTATCGATATTGTTGGCCGAGTTTCCCAATGTCAGCCCTTCATTGCTAGAACTTGAAATTCTCGAGACCACAGTGATGGAAGATATCGAAGAAATCTCGGAGTGCATCGAAAAATGCAACGCCTTAGGAGTCAGATTTGCCCTGGACGATTTCGGGACGGGCTATTCTTCGCTGTCTTATTTCCGCCGTTTGCCAACTCAATTGTTGAAGATTGATCAGTCCTTTGTTTTTGACATGCTTACCAATCCGGATGATATGGCACTGGTACAGGCCATCATCAGCCTGGCTCGCACTTTCCGCCGCAATGTACTGGCCGAAGGAGTCGAGTCGATTGAACACGGCGACGCACTGCTTGAGCTCGGTTGCGATCTTGGGCAGGGTTATGGCATCGCCCGCCCGATGCCGGCATCTGAATTTCCAGCGTGGGCTCGCGCCTGGTTAGCCCCTCCATCGTGGGCGCGTAGAGACACCGTCTCTCGCTAAAGCAAACCTGCTAACGTGATCGCCAGATCGCGATTAGCTGTGGCCGAGATAAGCGGCTTGCACGCGCGGGTCGGCAAGCAGATTGGCGGAAGTGTCCGCCAGAGTGATGCAACCGCTTTCCATGACATAAGCACGGGTCGCGGTTTCCAGAGCGAGGCAGGCGTTTTGCTCGACCAGCAGCACAGCCACGCCTTGCGCCGCGACATTGCCAATGACTTCAAAAATTTTCTGCACCATTAACGGCGCGAGGCCCATCGATGGTTCATCGAGCAAGAGCAGACGCGGACGTCCCATCAAGGCCCGCGCAATCGCCAGCATTTGCTGTTCGCCACCCGAGAGGGTTCCGGCCAGTTGTGTCGCGCGTTCCTTGAGGCGTGGCAGCAATTCAAACATACGTTCGATGTCGTGTTTGATTTCTGAGTCCTTGCGTTGGTATGCACCCATCAACAGGTTCTCGGTCACACTCATGCGGGCAAATACGCCGCGGCCTTCCGGCACCAGACTGAATCCACGCTCAACCAGAGCGTGCGGAGGCAAGGTATGCAGATCTATGGCATCGTAGCGCAAAGTACCTTGTGGAGGCAGCAGACGCGCCAGTGCTTTCAGTGTCGTGGTCTTGCCCGCACCATTGGCGCCGATCAGCGCTACGGTTTCCCCGGCTTCGACGGCAAAGCTGATGCCTTTCACCGCGGCGATACCGCCGTAGTGAACTTCAAGATTCAAGGCTTCCAGCAGTGGAGCGCTCTTATTCATTTGGCACTCCGAGATACGCTGAGATCACGCCTGCATCACGCTGCACATTAGCGGGAATGTCTTCGGCAATCTTCTGACCATAGTCGAGTACAGCCACGCGATCACACAAACCCATGATGAGTTTGACGTCGTGCTCGATCAGCAAGACCGTAGTGCCGTCCTTACGGATTTTCTCAATCAGGCTTCGCAAGCCAGCGGTCTCGGTGGCGTTCATGCCGGCGGCGGGCTCATCCAGCGCCAGGAGTTTCGGTTCGCTCGCCAACGCGCGCGCAATTTCAAGGCGGCGTTGATCGCCATACGACAAACTGGCGGCGCGGATTTCCGCTTTGGCGGCGATGCCAACGTATTCGAGCAAAGCTGTGGCTTTTTGCTTTATCGCGACTTCTTCGGCTCGCGTAGCAGCAGTACGGAAAACTGCGCCGAGCACGCCACTGCGACTGCGCAAATGCCGACCGACCATGACGTTTTCGAGCGCACTCATTTCGGCGAACAAGCGAATGTTCTGGAATGTCCGCGCAATCCCGGCGGCGGCAACTTCGTGCGGGCTGGTCAACGACAAAGGCACGCCATCAAATCTGATCTCGCCGCCATCGCGTTGATACAGGCCAGTGATGACATTGAAGAATGTTGTCTTGCCGGCGCCATTCGGGCCGATGAGTCCGTAAATTTCACCGGCATTGATGGTCAAGGACACATCCTTCAGCGCTTGTACGCCGCCGAAGGTTTTGCCGATATTGATGGCTTCCAGCAGCGCGCTCATGCCTTGCCCTCATCATCGAGGGAAGGCGCCAGATGTTCAAGTTCAGCTTTACGTCGCGCCGAAGGCAGCAGGCCCATGGGCCTGAAACGCATGACCAGAATCAGGGCAATGCCGAACAGGAGCAGGCGCATGGATTCCGGATCAATGAAAATCTGGCCGAAGACGGCTTGTTGCGCCGGGCCGGCCCAGTAGCGGAAGAACTCAGGCAATACGGTAAGCACCACCGCACCGAGAATCACGCCGGGAATATTGCCCATGCCACCGAGTACGACCATGCACAAGACCATGATGGACTCAAACAAACCAAAGCTTTCCGGCGACACAAATTGCTGGAAGCCCGAGAACAAACCGCCAGCGACGCCACCAAAACTCGCACCCATCGCGAAAGCGAGCAACTTCACATTGCGCGTATTGATGCCGCAGGCCTTGGCCGCAATCTCGTCTTCACGGATCGCGACCCAGGCACGGCCGATGCGCGAATTTTCAAGTCGCATCGTGACTAGGACGATCAACAAAGCCAGAATCACAAACAGGTAGTAGTACAGATACAGGCCGTGAAAGTGAAAGCCGAATAAGTCCATGCCCTTGGTCAGCGGCTGGCCGGCTATGGTCAATGGATCGATACCGGCGATACCTTTAGGGCCGTTGGTGATATTGATCGGCGCGTTGAGGTTGTTGAGGAAGATACGGATGATCTCGCCGAAACCTAGCGTGACGATGGCCAGATAGTCACCGCGCAAACGTAGTGTCGGCGCGCCGAGCAGGATGCCGAACACCCCCGCGACCAGCGCTCCGATAGGGAGGATCGCCCACAAGGGCCAGTGCAAACCAAAGTGCGGTGAAGCGAGCAGCGCGTAGATATAGGCACCGACAGCATAGAAAGCGATGTAACCCAGATCAAGCAGACCAGCAAAACCAACGACGATATTCAGACCCAGCGCCAGCATGATATAGAGCAGTGCAAAGTCGAGCATACGCACCCAGGCGTTGCCGAAACCAATGCCGACCATGATGGGCAGTGCAATTAGGGCAATTGCGATCAAGGCAAAGCCAGCGAATTTCTTGTTCTGCATTTAGGCGCGTTCCGAGACTTTCTCGCCCATGAGACCGGATGGACGAAAGACCAGCACGCCGATCAGGACAAAGAAAGCAAACACGTCCTGATAGTTACTGCCGAATACGCCACCGGTTAAATCACCGATGTAGCCAGCGCCTAAGGCTTCGATAATTCCAAGCAGTACCCCACCCAAGACGGCGCCACCGATATTGCCGATGCCGCCGAGCACCGCGGCAGTGAAGGCTTTGAGGCCGAGCAGAAAACCCATCTGGTAATGCGCGATACCGTAATTGGCGCTGACCAGAACACCGGCCAGGGCAGCCAGGGCTGAACCAATCACAAAGGTCAGCGCAACGATTTTGTTAGCATCCACGCCCATGAGTGCTGCGACTTGCGGGTTCTCGGCGGTGGCGCGCATGGCGCGGCCGAGCTTGCTGCGTTGAACCAGGAAAATCAAACCCGTCATCGCCATACCGGCTGCCAGCATGATGATGATTTGCACTTCATTGATACGCGCGCCGAGTATTTCGTGTGCTTCCGATGGCAAGAGTGCCGGCACCGCGTGGTAGCTACGGCCCCAGAACAACATGGCCAGTTGCTGCAATACCAGCGAGACGCCAATTGCAGTGATGAGTGGCGCCAGGCGTGGCGCATTACGCAAGGGGCGATAGGCAATGCGCTCAATCGACCAACCCAGTGCCATGCACACCATGGCGGCGATACCAAAGCCAATCAAGGCAATCAGCACGGGCGGCAGCATGGTCGCAGCCAACAATTTGAATGCGGCTAGAGCCACCAGCGCGCCGATCATGACGACTTCGCCATGGGCGAAATTGATCAGGCCGAGGATGCCATAGACCATGGTGTAGCCAAGGGCGACCAGGGCATAGATGCTGCCTAGGGTGAGGCCGTTGATGAGCTGCTGAACGAATGTTTCCACGGGGCGAATGTTACAGGCTTACGGGTAAAAGAATGGCACCTGCTGGTGCCATTCTTCGTGCCGTTTTGCTGGCTGTCTGTTTTACTTTGCTGCAGGGATCGCTGCGGGAGATGGCGTTGCTGCGGGAATAGGCTCGGCGCTAGCTGCTGCAGGGGCAGCTGGTTTGCCGCCTATGGTATCGACCTGCTCCCATTGACCGCCCTTGGCAATGTAAAGCGTCACGGCCGCATCCTTGATATCGCCCTTTTCGTCGAAGGCGATATCGGTAGTCACACCCTTGTAGGCAGTCTTCGGCAGTTCAGCCAGAATCGCGGCGCTATCGGCATTACCAGCGCGCTTGATCGCCTCGACCACAACCATCACCGCATCGTAGGCGTACGGTGCGTAAAGCTGAATCGGTGCGTTGTACTTGGCCTTGTACTTGGCGATGAAGGCCGGGCCGCCCGGCATTTTTTCAACCGGGACACCGGGCTTGGAGCAGTACTGGCCTTCGGCCGCAGCACCAGCGTTCTTGATGAAGTCAGCGGTACAACCGCCGTCGCCCATCAAGAGAATGGACTTGATGCCAAGCTTCTTCATCTGCATCGACAGAGGAGCAGCTTGCGGGTCCATGCCGCCGAAGAAAATCAGATCCGGCTTGGTGGCCTTGATCTTGGTCAGGATGGCAGCGAAGTCGACTGCCTTATCGTCGGTATGCTCCTCTGCCACCACCTTGGCACCACTGGCGCTGGCAGCTTTCTTGAATTCAATCGCAATGCCTTCGCCGTACTGAGTCTTGTCGTCGATCACGGCAATGGTCTTGGCGGCCAGCTTGCCCGCAGCGAACTCGCCCAAGACCTTGCCCTGCGCTTCGTCATTGGTCATGACGCGGAAAGCCGTCTTGTAGCCGTGCTTGGTGTATTCGGGATTGGTGGCCGAAGCGCTGACCTGCGGAATCCCCGCATTCGCGTAAGTCACCGAGGCCGGCAGCGTGGTGCCGGAATTCATATGGCCGATCACGACATTGACTTTGTCGTCGACAAATTTCTGGGCCACGATCGTGCCCTGCTTGGGATCAGCCTGGTCGTCTTCACCGATGAGTTGCAGTTGCAGCGTACGGCCACCAACCTGGATATTGGCGGCATTCACATCATCCACAGCGAGCTGGGCGCCATATTCGGTGTCCTTTCCGATATGCGCTTGCGGGCCGGTCAATGGCGCTGCGTGTCCGATTTTCACGATCAAGGGGGCTTGAGCGACTGGCGCACCCGCAGCGGCTGGCGCCGGCGGTTCGCTCTTGCTACAGGCCAGCAGGGTCAAGGCGGCGCTTAGGGATAAAACCAGGGTCTGGGTTTTCATGGCCAACTCCAATCAAATGCAGGGAAATTCGAATAACTGAATTCTGCCTTGAGCCAGCCCGGACGCAAACCCCCAGTTTCGGCGTTTTGCCCCGCCAATTCAGGCAAACAGGGCCTCGGCGGTCAGACTTCTGAGGCTATATGTATATCTAATTGAGAACCACTTGCATTCTCTCTTTACTTGTTAGAAAATGAGAACCGTTATCGTTAAAACAGCCCTCGGGATTCGCCATGATTGTTTGTGTCTGCAACGGAGTCAATGATCGCCAAGTCAAGGCCGCCATTCGCAATGGCGCGACCAATATGGAAGCATTGAGCGCAACGACTGGCGTTGCCAGTGGTTGCGGCTGCTGCCGTGAGACCTGTGCTGAACTGCTTTCCGAAGCAGGTTGCGCCAGCAGCTGCGTGTCGATGTTCCAGTCCGCACTGCACATGGAACAACGACCAGTATTCAATCTGATGCCGGTTGCTGCCTGAACCCAGCACCTCCCGCAAAAGCCGGCCTTGAGCCGGCTTTTTTGTTT
>DATJIB010000295.1:0-6332 GCA_035493575.1 Rhodocyclaceae bacterium
AGCGATCTGTTGGAAAGTCGAAATCACGGCTTGCTTCGAGGGTGGCACGGATGCAGGTCTCGGGTCGGTAAACCGAGTTCGGCATGAAGTTGATGCTGAGTTTGCAGTCCGGGAGTTTGTGCAGCCCGAGTTTGCTTGCCAGCTCAATGGCCTTGACCCGGCAGGACTGATCAAAGCGGTAACGATTTTGGTCATTGACCTGGCCCAGAACAAATCCCGCTCCTTCGCCGTTGGGGCCGCGCACTAGCGCTTCGTATGCAAAAGGCCGGCGTAACTCAAGATCGACAATCGGCTGAAAGGCCATTGTGAATTCGAAGCCGAGCGCTGCCGCGTCGCGGCAATCACGACAGCCGACAGGATTGAATGGCGTAGCAAACAAAGTCTTGCTCATGGTTCCCCCTGCGTTGAGCTAAGGATGTTCTTGTGAGTATTGCCTCAGGTTACAACCTTATCCAAAGGGCGGGTTGCCTAAATGGCTTGTGCAATTATCTCGAACGCAACAATGACTTCAGATGGTGCCTGCACCAGTTCAATCATCACGCCTTCACCGCCAATGGGGTATTCGTCAGTCGCCTTTGGGTGAATGAAGGCCATCATGCGCCCATTGGCCCCGGCGCGAATCCCTCCTGGTGTGAAACGTACGCCTTGCGCGACTAGCCAGGTCACGGCCTCGGCGAGATGATCTACCCAGAAGGCAATGTGATTGAGCGGCGGCAGATGCGGCGCGGGTTTGCTCTCCGCATTGAGTGGCTGCAGCAGATCCACTTCGACGGTATGAGCTCCGGCTTCAAGTCGGGCGATGCAGCCGATGACATTCTCGCTTTCGAGAACAAAATTCTCACCGAGCGATAGCCCCAGTACGTCACCCCATAGATGACGCAGCCGTTGGATGTCGGCATTGCCGATGGCCAGGTGATGGACGCCCAGAATTTTAAAAGGGCGTGCGCTCATGCCTTCTTATAGGCGCGGATGAAAAAGTAAATGCCGAGCAAGACCATGGGCAGTGACAGCCACTGACCCATGCTGATGGTGTAGGACTGGCCAAAAATACCGGCATCGGGTTCGCGGAAATATTCGGCGATAAAGCGGAAAGCGCCGTAGCCGATCAGGAACAGGCCAGACACCGAGCCGGTCGGCCGGTTGCGTGCCGAAAATAACCACAGGATGAGGAACAGGCAAAGACCTTCCATGCCGGCTTGATAGAGCTGCGATGGATGGCGCGGTTGCGCATCCACATATGGAAAGACCATGGCCCAGGGCAAGGACGCATCGGCGACACGGCCCCACAATTCACCGTTAATGAAGTTGCCGATCCGCCCGGCCATCAGGCCTAGCGGCACTAGAGGCGCGATGAAGTCCGTAACTTGAAAGAAAGTCATGCTGCGGCGCTTGGCAAACAGCGCCATGGCCGCCAAGACTCCGAGAAAGCCGCCATGAAAGCTCATTCCGCCTTTCCACACCGCCAAAATCTCGAACGGGTGGTTGAAGTAATAGCCTGGTTCATAGAACAAAACTTGCCCCAGGCGGCCACCCAGAATGACACCAAGCACCCCATAGGTCAGCAAGTCATCCATGGCCTCAGGGGTAAAGCCGCGCTCCGGAAAGCGCCGCGCACGGAGTTTTCCCAGATACAGGAAAGCCAGAAAGCCGACCATGTACATCAGCCCGTACCAATGGATGGCAATGGGACCTACATGGATGGCAATGGGGTCGAACTGGGGATGAATCAACATGGGCAGCGGGAGCAGGGGCGCGAGTGCTAAAATTGCATTCTAACTTAGCCCCTTGCAGCACCCGGAGAATTGAAATGCCCGATTACAAGTCCAAAACCTCTACCCACGGCCGCAATATGGCTGGCGCCCGTGCCTTGTGGCGCGCCACCGGTATGAAAGACGGTGACTTCGGCAAGCCGATTATCGCTGTCGTTAACTCCTTCACCCAATTCGTACCTGGGCATGTGCACTTGAAGGATCTGGGTCAGATGGTGGCGCGTGAAATTGAAGCCGCCGGCGGTGTGGCTAAAGAATTCAACACCATCGCTGTTGATGACGGTATCGCCATGGGTCACGGCGGCATGCTGTATTCGCTGCCATCGCGCGAACTGATCGCCGATAGCGTTGAGTACATGGTCAATGCCCACTGTGCCGATGCCATGGTGTGTATCTCCAATTGCGACAAGATCACCCCGGGCATGTTGATGGCCGCCATGCGCCTCAATATTCCGGCCGTGTTTGTTTCCGGTGGCCCGATGGAAGCGGGCAAGGTCAAGCTGACGGACCTCCAAGGCAATACCAAGATCATTGCCGTCGATCTGGTTGACGCCATGGTCAAGGGCGCCGACTCCAACTGCAGCGATGAAGAGTCCGATTCTTATGAGCGTTCCGCCTGCCCGACATGCGGCTCTTGTTCCGGCATGTTCACCGCTAACTCGATGAACTGTTTGACCGAAGTATTGGGCTTGTCTTTGCCGGGCAATGGTTCGGTACTGGCTACGCATTCCGATCGTAAGGAACTGTTCCTGCGCGCAGGCCGACTGGTAGTGGAGTTGTGCAAGCGCTATTACGAACAAGACGATGCCTCGGTGCTGCCACGCTCCATCGCCAGTTTCGAAGCCTTTGAAAATGCAGTCAGTCTGGATGTCGCCATGGGCGGCTCTACCAACACCGTGTTGCATCTTCTGGCTGCAGCAAGCGAAGCCGGCGTGCCGTTCCGGATGGCCGATATCGACCGCGTGTCACGCCGTGTGCCTTGTCTGTCGAAGGTGGCACCAGCCAAGGACGACGTGCATATGGAAGATGTCCATCGCGCCGGCGGCATCATGGCCATCCTGGGTGAGCTTGATCGTGCTGGCCTGCTCAATCGCGACTGCCCGACTGTTCATAGCAAGACACTGGGTGAGGCGATCGAAAAGTACGACGTGATGCAAACCAAGGACGAAGCCATCAAACAGTTCTACCGTGCCGCACCGGGTGGTATTCCTACCCAGGTGGCATTCTCGCAAAGCCAACGCTACAAGGCATTGGATGTCGACCGCGTGGGTGGTGTAATTCGCAACAAGGCCAACGCCTTTTCACAAGATGGCGGCCTGGCGGTTCTGCATGGCAACATCGCCATCAAGGGCTGTATCGTCAAGACGGCTGGCGTGGATGATTCGATTCTCAAGTTCTCCGGCCCAGCCGTTGTATTCGAAAGTCAGGACGATGCAGTTGAAGGCATTCTCGGCGACAAGGTCAAGGCTGGCGACGTAGTGGTGATTCGCTACGAAGGCCCTAAAGGCGGCCCTGGTATGCAAGAGATGTTGTATCCAACCAGCTTCCTGAAGTCCAAAGGTTTGGGCAAGGCGTGCGCATTGCTGACCGATGGTCGCTTCTCGGGCGGGACCTCAGGCCTGTCGATTGGGCACGTGTCTCCAGAAGCTGCCGCGGGCGGACCGATTGCTCTGATTGAGCAAGGCGACATCATCGAGATCGACATTCCTAACCGCACCATCCATCTGGTGATTTCTGATCTTGATCTGGCCAATCGTCAAGCCGCCATGGAAGAGCGAGGCGCCAAAGCCTGGAAGCCAGTCAATCGTGAACGAGTCGTTTCTGTTGCGCTGCGCGCCTACGCAGCCATGACCACGAGCGCGGATACCGGCGCAGTGCGTGATGTTTCGCAGATTGAGCGTTAAGCGCAAAACCATGTGCAGCTAAACAGAATGGCCGTCGGAAGTGATCCGGCGGCCATTTTTATTTTGTCTTGCCAGTGAATGGACGTGATGCATGCATACGATTTTGGTGCTGGGCGGGTACGGTTTTTTTGGTGGACGGATTTGTACAGCATTAGCGCAGGATAAGAATATTCACATGCTGATAGGCGGGCGGGATTTGCATAAGGCTTGCGCCATGGCCGCTTCATTAGGGTTGTCCGCCGAGTCTGCAGTGGCGATTGATGCACAGTCATCAAGTCTGGCCGAGCAGCTGGCCTCCTTGGCCGTCAATACCGTCATCCATACCGCCGGCCCGTTCCAGGGTCAGAACTATGCCGTGGCCGAAGCTGCCATCAAGGCTAGCGCCAACTATATGGACTTGGCAGACGGGCGCGATTTTGTTGCCGGGATTGCGAATCTCGATGCAATGGCCAAGGCAAAAGGTGTGTTGGTCAGTAGCGGTGCCAGCTCTCTGCCCTCGCTTTCATCGGCAGTGGTGGATCGATATTTGCCGCGCTTTATGCATCTTGACTCTATCCGCCACGGCATCAGCTCAGGTGCGCGTGCGCCCGGCCTGGCCACGATGCTGGGCGTGTTCAGCTATTGCGGCAATCCGTTTCAACGTCTCGAAAATGGCCGCGCGGCAACTACGCACGGCTGGCTCGATCTACAAGCGCATGTCTTCCCGGCGCCGATAGGCAAACGCTGGCTGGGTAGTTGTGATGTGCCGGATCTGGATTTATTTGTGCAGCGCTATGCCGGTGTGCGTAGTGTGACTTTCCATGCCGGTTTTGCCAGCAGGCTTGGGCATCTGGGCGTCTGGGCCGGCGCCCAGATGGTGCGGCTGGGTGTTCTGCATAGTCTCAAATCGTGGGTCGCACCGCTTAAAAAAATCAGCGAATGGACGGAGCTGCTGGTGAGTGACAAAGGCGGAATGTTTGTCGATATGCAGGGCCTGGATCATGACGGCAACCCCTTGCATCTGGTTTGGCATCTGCTCGCAGCAGACCACCATGGCCCTTACATTCCTTGCGGTGCTTCGATCGCCTTGGCGCGCAAATTGGCCAACGGCGCAGCTTTGCCCAGTGGCGCCAAGCCATGCATGGGCCTGCTCAGTGTGGAAGACTACCTGGCGGCCTTGGAGGGATTGTCGGTATGGGAGGTTCCGGCTTGACCCCGTCCTTACAGCCCGTCGATGCACTCACAAACATGAACAAAACGCTCGCCCTGTATCAGCAGCACCTGGGCCCAAGCTTTAGCGCTTTACCGCTCGAGGTGCAGAGTTTTCACACACTGCAGGGCCAAGTCAAACTGTGTGGGCAGGTGACTGTAATTGGAGCGCAGACATGGGCGGGACGACTGCTGAGCCTGCTGATGCGCTTTCCAGCGCATTCCCCGAATCAGCCATTCGAGTTTCTGCTGGCGGCGAGTCCGCTACGAGAGCATTGGCAACGCCACTTTCCGACGCGCAAGATGGTGTCGCAGATGTCTATAGAGGGGCCATTTCTGGTAGAGGCATTCGGACCCATGCGCGCGCGCTTTGTGCTGCAAGCAACACCGCAAACCTTGCAGATGGAGCCACGCGGCATCAGTTTCCTTGGCCTGCCTTTACCCGCCTTCATGCTGCCGAGCGTGCAAGCCACTGAACGGGGTGCCGACAACAAATTGTATTTTGACGTGAGCGTTCGTTGGCCGGGCAAGCACTTGGCGGTCGCTTATCAAGGTCACCTTGATTTGAGTACAGCTGAAGCTCTTTCTTGAGCTAGCTCAAGGGTTGTGCATGTCCTGCCGAAGTTCCGGCGATGTTTGGAGTAAGATTCCCTACGGTTGTGCCCCCAACCCGTTCGAATTTACACACCAAGTGAGGAAATCATGAAAGCTGTGATCGTTTCTGCTGTAGTGGCGGTTGGTATTTTTGCTGCCGCGCCAGCAATGGCCAATCTGGACCTGGCTAAAAAGAGCAACTGTATGGCTTGCCATGCGGTAGACAAGAAGCTGGTTGGCCCGGCTTATCAGGATGTGGCGAAGAAATACGCTGGCGATAAGACCGCCGAAGCCACCTTGGCAAAACGCATCAAGGGTGGAACTTCCGCCAATGGTGGCCAGAAATGGGCTGCCGTGACGGGCGGCACGCCAATGCCACCAAACGCTGTCAGCGATGCGGATGCGACTACGCTGGCCAAATGGATTTTGGGCGGTGCTAAATAAGCTGCGCTTTCTGAGCAAACAAAAAAGCCGACCCGCGGGTCGGCTTTTTTGTGGGTACTAGCTTTATTCCGGTGTATCCATCATGGTTTGCAGATAGTTTTGCAGGCCGACCTTTTCGACCAGGTCGATCTGGGTTTCCAGCCAGTCGATATGTTCTTCGGTGTCATCGAGAATCATCTGCAACAGATCGCGCGAAACGTAGTCACGCACTGACTCACAGTGAGCAATGCCATCTTTGACGGTTTGCTGTGCAGCAGTCTCAAGCTTAAGGTCGCAAGCCAGCGCTTCAGGAACGCTCTCGCCGATCAGTAGCTTGCCGAGGTCTTGCAGATTAGGCAGGCCATCCAGCATCAGGACGCGCTCGATCAGCTTGTCGGCGTGCTTCATCTCACCAATGGATTCTTCGTACTCTTTCTTGCCGAGCTTGCTCAGG
>DATJIB010000296.1:0-3842 GCA_035493575.1 Rhodocyclaceae bacterium
CCACCCCGCCACCTGTCATTCCTTCCGCCATCATCGGCACCAAGGTGCTGATTGCCGATAACAACGATAGACATCGCACCCTGCTGGGTGAGCAATTCGCCGAATGGGAATTACGCGCACATGGTGTCAATAGTATTCCTACACTGCTGGCCGAACTCGACACGGCGATCAAGGCACGCTTGCCTTTCCGCGTTGTATTGCTTGAAACGACCTTGCTTGAAGGCAGTGGTGACACGGTCATCCAGAAAATCGCAGCCCTGCCTGATCCACCGAGCATTATTCTGATGCAACCGGTCAATACCAAGCGGCGCAGCACCGATACGGAAAAGTATCCGAACGTGGCAGCACGTTTATTGAAACCATTATTGCAAGAAGACTTACTCAATACCTTGCTGATTGCACTGGGACAAAGCGCTGTTAGCGATCGCAGCAAGTCATTGGTACGGCAACCCACCGGGCGGGTCAATCGCTCTCTGGATATTTTGCTGGCCGAAGACAATCCTATCAATCAGACGCTGGCCCTGCGCATGCTTGAAAAGCTGGGCCACCATACCCATGTAGTCGCCAATGGCCAAGCCGCTGTTGATGCCGTCAGCCGTCATGCTTACGATGTAATACTGATGGACGTACAAATGCCGGTCATGGGCGGCTTTGAGGCCACCGCCGCCATTCGCGAACTGGAGCTAGGTCTGGATAGGCGCACCCCTATCGTGGCGATGACAGCCCATGCCATGGCCGGTGATCGCGAACGTTGCCTGGCTGCAGGCATGGACGATTACGTATCCAAACCAATTCAAACCAGCGCGCTTGATGGCGCTTTACTTAACGCCATTGGGCAGGATTTAGATGAGCCCGATTCAGGAGATGCAGAAATGCCAGATCTAACAGCCCCTTTCGATCGCAGTGCCTTGATAGACAGCCTGGGGGGTGATCTCGAACTGTATGCTGAAATCGTGCGTCTCTTTCTTTCGCACTACCCCGGCGAAATCGAGACTTTGCAACGCGAGTTGGAGGCTGGCAATGCTGAGGCCTTGCATCGCACTGCGCATAGCCTCAAGGGTGCGATCAGCAACTTTGCGGCGCCACGCGCTACGGAAGCGGCGCGAATTTTAGAGCAGGCCCTGAAAAGCGGGATAGCGGAAAATACCAAAGTGCTGGTTGGCAATGCGATCGCTGCCATTCAGGAGCTTAGCGCCGCACTGCGTGCCGATCTGGAAAAGCTTTAAGCGCGCTGGATCAACTCGATCTTGTAGCCATCCGGGTCTTCGACGAAAGCAATGACGGTGGTGCCATGCTTCATCGGCCCGGCTTCGCGCACCACCTTGCCGCCGCGTTGTTTGATTTCACTGCAGGCAGCATAGGCGTCGGGAACGGCCAGGGCAATGTGGCCATACGCCGTGCCTAGCTCATATTTGTCTACGCCCCAGTTGTAGGTCAACTCAATCACGGCGCCTTCTTCCTCGTTGCCGTAGCCAACAAAGGCGAGGGTGAATTTTCCATCCGGGTAGTCGTTGCGGCGTAGCAGCTGCATGCCAAGCACTTCTGTGTAGAACTTGAGTGAGCGATCCAGATCGCCGACTCGCAGCATAGTATGCAGAACCCGCATGAGTATCTCCTAGATTTGAAACGACGACCAGCGACTGCAGCGCGTACTTAGATAATCGGGATGCTAGTGGTGCGGACCTTGAGCTCATCGCGGGCAGCTTCCCAATCCGGATAAAGCTTGCCAACTTGAGCCCAGAATTTGGCGCTGTGGTTCATCTCGATCAGATGCGCCATCTCATGCGCGACCACATAGTCGATCAAGTGCAGAGGCAGATGAATCAAGCGCCAGTTGAGGCGAATACCACTGCTCTGACTACAACTGCCCCAGCGCGTGCGCGCACTGGTCAGGGCCAATTGTGGTGGGGCGCGTCGCATCAGCGCCGCATAATGATTCAAGCGTTCCGCAAACAGACTCAGGGCGCGCTTTTGCAAACCGCGGCGCGCCAGCGCATCCAGTGCCGTATCGGCACGCGCTTCCAGAATCAGTGTGTCGCCCAGCCAGCGTACCCGATTGCTGCCAGGCAAAACTTCAATGGTGATTTCGCCATCGAGAAAAGGGATTTTTACGCCGGCGCGAATCGAGACTTGGCGCGGGGCCCGTGTGGCAGCGAACTCTTCCAGTTTTTCCAGCACCCACACTGCATGGCTGCGAATGAACTCGTCAATCTCTGCCAGCTTGGTCTGGCGCGGCGCACCGACGCGCAAGCCGCGTTCGTCTATGGTCAAAGACATACGACGATGACGCCCTTGGTTCAGGGTATAACCCACAATCTGCGCGCCCAAATGCACGTGCCGCTCGCGCGGCTGTGGCGCTTCGGGTTGTAAACGAAATAAAGCCAACTGCTCGAACATACTCACACCGGGTTACCAAATAGATCGAGCATGGGCACAGCTTGCGGCAAGGCTGCAACCACAGCACCCACTACTTGCTCAATCACGATCTCTGCCTGCTCGATCAAACGCCAGTTACAGCGCAAACATCCTTCATCTGCCTCGACCCAACTCGTGCGCGTAGCGAACGAGAGGACACAGGGCAGCACTAGTGTGCCATAACGCTCCGCCTGGCGGCGAGCGGCGGCATTGAAGCGCATCAGCGCCTCACGTTGCAGCCACGCTTCGGCGCAGTCCTGAATCTGACGCGGCACGGACTCGGGGGGCAAAGGCAAGTGCAATGTCTTGCCATGTAACTCAGCCTCCTGACTTTGACGCGACAGATGCAAAACAATTTCGCTGCCGAGATAAGGCACACGTGCGCCTTCACACCAGCGCACTGTTGCGCTGGGCGCTGCTGCTTCGAGTCTAAGACTGAGTTGCGGGTTCCTTGGTTTCATACAAATGAGGACTAATCCGGCGCATCTCGCCTTCGATCCAGGCTTCGGCACGAGCGTTAACTTCGTCGGCCGACAAACCTGTGGTTTCAATTAAAGGACCAATACTGACGGTGGCCGTACCCGGTTCTTTGACGAAGGCATTACGGCCCCAGAACTCGCCGGAGTTCAGTGCAATGGGCAGAACAGCGGTGCCGGTTTCAGTGGCTAGATAGGCGCCACCAATTTTGTAACGGCGCTGGGTGCCCGGTGCAGCACGCGTGCCTTCAGGAAAGATTGCAATCGAATAACCTTGCTTGATACGCAGACTGCCTTGATCAAGCAGGTTGCGCATGGCTTCCTTGCCGGCCTTGCGATCAATTGAAATTGACGGCGTAATCGCCAGCGCCCAGCCAAAGAAAGGAATCAGCTTGAGTTCTTTTTTCCAGACAAACAATACCGCCGGAAAGAGTTCCTGCAAAACCAGGGTTTCCCAGGCAGATTGGTGCTTGCACAAAATCACGACCGGCCGGTCTTTGGGAATATTCTCCGCGCCGAGCAAGGTGTACTTGATGCCAAGCAGATGCTTGACCAGCCAATTGGTAACAGCCACCCACGGCGCCACGCTCATACGCCGCGCGCGATGCGGCATCCAGAAACACAAAATCACCGAGAGGGTGGTGTAAGGCGGGGTAATGATAAGCAGAATAAAGAAAAACAAAAGCGAGCGTAAAGCACTCATACGGTATAGCTCTCCGCCACCGCAGCCAGGTCGGCAAAGACGCGGGTATTGGCCGGCAAGGCTGGGTCGGCCTGGGTCTTCTTGCCCTTGCCCGTCAGTACCAGAATCGGACGCGCGCCGACTGCAACGGCGGCTTGCAGATCACGCAAGGCATCGCCGACGACGCTGATGTTTTCCGGACCGGTATTGAAACGATTCAGAATGTCTTGAAGCATGCCCGGCTGCGGCTTGCGACAGGTGCACTTTTC
>DATJIB010000297.1:0-12592 GCA_035493575.1 Rhodocyclaceae bacterium
TTAAGCATGATTTCAATCCAGAACATCTCCAAGTGGTACGGCCCCAAACAAGTGCTTACCGATTGCTCGCTGGAAGTCAGCAAGGGCGAGATCGTGGTCATTTGCGGGCCATCCGGTTCAGGCAAGAGCACGTTGATACGCACGCTTAACGGTCTGGAGCCTTTCCAGCAGGGCACTGTGATTGTCGATGGCATCAGCCTGGGCGAAGGCGCCGACCTGCAAGCCTTGCGCGCGCGCATCGGCATGGTGTTTCAGCACTTTGAATTGTTCCCGCATTTGTCGGTGCTGGAAAACCTGACCCTGGCGCCAGTGAAGGTTTTGAATCGTACCCAGGCGGAGGCCGAAGAGAAAGCACATACCCTGCTCAAGCGCGTAGGCATGGATGGTTTTGCCAATGCCATGCCGGGGCAACTTTCTGGTGGTCAACAGCAGCGGATTGCGATTGCACGCGCGCTGGCCATGGACCCGGTGTGCATGTTGTTTGACGAACCGACCTCGGCGCTGGATCCGGAGATGATTTCCGAAGTATTGGATGTAATGTCCGAACTCGCGCGCGAAGGCATGACTATGTTGTGCGTGACACATGAAATGGGCTTTGCCAAGAACGTGGCCAGCCGCGTAGTGTTCATGGATGCGGGCAAGATTGTGGAAGACGCGCCCAGCGCTGAGTTTTTCACGCAAGCCAAATCGGAACGCGCGCAGTTGTTTCTCTCGAAAATCCTCAGACACTGATATGGCGCTGTACCGCTTTTTGCTGTTGTGCCTTGTCGCGCTATGCGGCCCGGCCTTGGCACAGGTGCCACTCGGCAATACCCCTGCCGTCGAGCAGGTGGTCACTGCCAATCTTGACGCTTACAGCATCAGCGGCCTGGTCACGCGCATGCCCGATGTGACGAAATTCAAATACGGCATTGTGCAGTTTCCGGGTTACCCCAGCGTCATGCGCATGCGCGAAGAAAATGGTTCGCCTGTCTTCGAGCTGCAAGGCAACTCACTGGTGCGTGGCAGAAAGCTATGGCTGGACAAGGAGACCTTGGTTCTCACTGTCGATGCACCATCGGACCACTGGGGTAACTTCGATCATCTGTTCCGGCGCAGCCCGCGTTACGGTAAAGACATTGGCGCCCTGCTCGCTGCCGTCGCGAAAATCTACCCTGTCGCCGACTGGACTTTTGTCGGCCACAGCGAAGGCGCCGTCAGCGCCTATGGCGCGGCAGTCGGCAATCTTGAGCAGGCCAAGCGCGTGGTGCTGATCAGCTCGGTTTTTGTACCGACCAAGAATGGCCCCGGCATCTCCGGCCTGGATTGGGACATGCTCGCGGGCAGGCTGCTGTTCGTACACCACGAAGAAGACCCCTGCCAATACACGCCCTACCGGTCCGCCAAACAATACGCCGTCAGCACTAATAGCCCATTGCTAACCATGCAAGGCGGCGAAAACCGCGGCGATGCGTGCCGCGCCTATAGCTATCACGGCTTCCCCGGATTGGAGGCGGCCACCTTCGCCGCGATTCAAACCTGGATCAAGACCGGCACCGTCCCCGCCACCGTCAGCCCCTGATGAGCACCTGGTATCTGTATCTGATTGAGTGCGAAGGCGGCACGCTGTATGCAGGCATCAGCACCGATGTTGAGCGGCGCTATGCCGAGCATGTGGCAGGTAAGGGAGCACGTTATACGCGTGCGCGGAAACCGGTCAGGCTGGTGGGATTCCGGGAATGCGGAACGAGATCGGAAGCGTTGAAGGCGGAGCTGGCGATTAAGAAATTGCCGAAGGAAAGAAAGGTGGAGGCACTATTCAGTGCGAAGCCTCACGAGGCTGCACACATAGCATCTGCATAGGCGACCAATTCAGCGATCATGTAGGCCTTCCATACGATGCCAAGATCCGATTCCTCATTGATCCGTCCGCTGTATATCCCCAGAAGTATGCTTCTTTCCTCTTCCGGAATACCCTCATTGATAATATCTTTCAGATTTCGATGAAGAATCACAGGCGATCCCGACTGACCTTTTCGCCCCCTGCAATCAACTAGGAAAACAGGCCTTTTGCCATGATTTATTGAGGGCTCGGATGCTACAAATCCAGTGGCCCATACAGCAAACGAAGCCCCGGTTTTTTCGCCGAAAGGAAAGCCGACTATGCTAACTGTCTGAGCTGGCTCAATCAGCAAGTGAGAAAGCCCATCCACACTATATGGATGAAAAACAATATCTGGCCTCTTACTAATTGGAAGCGCCACAAGGTCAGCCTCCTTCCCCCAACTAGGATGCTCGATCCATCGTGCCTCAGTCTTAAAGTACAAAGGCACAGACACTTGATGAAACTGACCAAGCTCCGCGCTGGAGTTATGCCAAATCACTATTGCATCGGGAACCGCACTAGTTTTCTTGCACAATGGTTCGTTAGTTTCTTGGTCTCGCCCTGTGACGTTGTGTCGGTTGGTTAGAAGAAAACCCTTCCCTGTGGGCCCCAGAACAATGAACGCGGTTCCTGAAGAAATGCGCAGACCATTTGCTTGCATTTCTATGTAAAGAGATTGAAATGATGGCTTTGAAACAGCGATAGACATTTAAGTCTTACACTCGCTCAAAAATCGCCGAGATCCCCTGCCCGCCACCAATGCACATGGTGACAAGCCCATAGCGTTTTTGCGTACGCTCCAATTCATGCAGGCACTTCACGGTCAGGATAGTACCCGTCGCCGCCAGCGCGTGACCTAGGGCCACCGCCCCGCCATTTGGATTCACCTTGGCTGGATCAAGATCAAGACCACGATTGACGCAGACAGCTTGCACTGCAAAAGCTTCGTTGGACTCGACCACATCGAGATCGGATGCTTTCAAGCCGGCGCGTTGCAAAGCCAGTTGCGTAGCCGGAATCGGGCCCGTGCCCATGAGGCTGGGATCAACACCGGCCACGCCATAAGACACCAAACGCGCCATCGGCTTGAGACCGGCACGCGCGGCGGCGCCGGCTTCCATCAGTACGACAGCGGCAGCAGCATCGTTCAGGCCGGATGCGTTGCCAGCGGTGACGGTACCTTCCTTCTTGAAAGCCGGACGAAGCTTGGCGAGGCCTTCCATCGTAGCGTCGCGTTTCGGGTACTCGTCAGTATCGAAAAAGGTGCTGCCTTTTCTTGACTTGATTTCGAGCGGCACGATCTGTGATTTGAAGTAACCGGCATCAATCGCGGCGACGGCGCGGCGCTGGCTCTCCAGTGCGAACTCGTCCTGTTCCTGACGGCCGATGTTCCAACTCTCGGCAATGTTCTCGGCGGTGATGCCCATGTGGTTGGGGCTGAATGGATCAGTCAGGGCGCCGACCATCATGTCGATGACGGTGGCATTGCCCATGCGGGCGCCGAAGCGGGCGTCGGGCATCAAGTAACCGGCCCGGCTCATGCTCTCGACACCGCAACCGATAGCGACCTCAGCCTCGCCGAGCTGGATGGTGTTAGCGGCCGTGACAATTGACTGCAAGCCCGAGCCGCAAAGGCGATTGAGTGTCAGGGCGCAGGATTCTTTCGGCAAGCCGGCATCGAGCGCAATGGCGCGCGACACGTACATATCGCGGGCTTCACCGTGGATGACGTTACCGCAGACAAGCTGAGTGATTTGATCAGGCGCAACGCCGGAGCGGGCAATCGCCTCACGCACCACCAGGGCGCCCATCTGCGAGCAGGAAAAATCCTTAAGCGATCCGCCGAAAGTACCAATCGCAGAACGCACTGCACTGACAACAACGACGTCGGGCTTGCCCATGATTTCCCCTTTTTGGAAAACACTTATGTCTGCGAAGCGATTTTTAAATTTTGGCTTCGCAGTTTATGGTGACGACTTGATTGCGTTGGTGCTTAGATTAGTGGCCGACCCAGCTACCCAGCCACAGCAGCGTTAGCGCCAACATGCCAAGCACCAGTGTACGCCAGACCAGGCCGATAGTGCTTTGCAGGAAATCGGCATCGGCGTCTTCGCCCAGGCCCAGCTCAGGACGATCACCGAGATCGCCGGCATCGTCGTGCAACGGCAAGCCCAGACGCACGCCCAGCGCGCCGGCGCCGCTGGACAACAGAATGCCGTAAGCGCCCGGCCAGGTCTTGGCCTGGGTGCGCCAGCAGTAAATGGCATCTTCAAAATCGCCGACGATGGCAAAGCCAACCGCAGTCACCCGCACCGGCAGCCAGTCGATCATTGCATAAGCCTTGCGGGCAAAACGGCCGAACTCGCCGAACTCAACATCGCGGCCAATTTCAACGCGGCCACCCCACTGCTCATGAAAGAACAAAGCCAGGCGATACAGCAGCGCGCCGGCTGGGCCAAACACTGCAAACCAGAGCATGGGTGCAAACACATGGCGATGCGATGCGACCAATGCTTCTTCGATCGACAAACGCGCCACTTCATTGCTGCTGAGGCGATCACCAGAACGACTGCGCCATTCGGCCAGCAGTTGGCGCGCGCGCATGATGTCGCTGCTGCGCAGGGCCAGGTGAATATCGGTGAAGAAATGGCTGGAGTGACGGAAACCCAGCGTGAGATACAAGACGCCTACGGACAAGGCCAGCGCCAGAATCGGCTGCGTCCACCACAGCAGGGTTTGTAATATGAGCAGAATAATCACAGGTGCCAGTACTGCCAGCAACCAGGCGATCATGCCGTGCTTCTGTTGGCCATCGTTGAACTGATGTTCAAACAGCAGCGCATAGCGCGCCAGCGGACCGAGCACCACACGCCGCTCCGGCAGTGGGCGGACTTGCTCAAGCAACAGAGTAAGAATGAGAGAAAGCAGCGTCATCGTCGTTCAACGTCAGTGTGTTGAGCTAAACGATAGCACAGCGGGCAGTAGCGGGTAATGCAGGAATAAGCCCCAAAAACCCATGTGGTAATGCGTGAAAAGGGGGAACCAAATTACCCAGGCGAGATCGAGCCTAGGCCATCGTGTTATCCAGGGCCTGAATTTGCCCGATGATGGCCACCAGCTTGCGGCCCGCGGCTGTCATTGAATACTCGGTACGCGGCGGGACTTCGGGGTAGCTGATCTTTACTATCAAGCCATAGGCACTGAGCTTGCGCAGGCGCTCACTCAATACTTTGGTTGAAATGCCATCGATATGCCGCTCCAGAGCGCCAGGCCGATTGATACCGGCATCGACGGCAATCAATACCGATACCGACCACTTGCAACCAATCACGTCTTCCAGTCTTTGGTAGTCAGAACGACCTGCTGATGAAATTTTTTTCGCCTGTGGCATGAATGTTTTACACCAAAAAGTGCCTACCCCACCCGAATGTGCCGACTGGGCAAGCGCTTGTGAGAACCGTAGATTGCGGATGTGCGCTGCATTTGGCACATCAACCCAGAAAGGAAATTATATGAAATCCAAGGCTACTTTTTATCACGCAGGATGCCCAGTCTGTATCGATGCAGAAAAGAATCTTGCGTTTGCAATCGATCCGCAGCGTTTTGATCTGGAAGTGATTCATCTGGGCCAAGACAAGCAACACTTGGCGACTGCAGCCAAGCACGGCGTTAAGTCAGTACCTGCGCTGGTGCTGGATGGGCAGAGTTACCACATCAATTTTGGTGCCGCGCTGAGTGATTTGTACTAGGCAGTAGTGACGGAGCCCTGGCGGGCTCCGTCATGCTTAGTCGCCGATTTCGGCAATAGGGCTGAACAGGAAGTGATGCAGGCTGACCAGCATGCCGGCAGTGGCGCCCCAGATGTAAAACTCTTCCCAGGGCATGGCCCAGAATTCACGCAACTTGCCGCGCGCCTCGACTTGATGACGCTGGTGGTTGGCTGGGTCCAGCAGAAAAGAAAATGGTGGCTCAAATACATCGGCCACCTCAAAGTCGTCGAGCTTCAGGTTAAGCGGTGGATGTACCAAGGCAACGACAGGTACAACCTGAAAACCTGTACCGGTGTCGTAATCAGGCAGTGTGCCAAGCACTTCAACCTGATTCGGCTCCAGACCGACTTCTTCTTGGGCTTCACGTAGGGCAGTGGCAATTGGATCGCCCTGATCTTCGGGCTCGCTGCGGCCGCCAGGAAAACTGACCTGGCCGGCATGGTCGCGCAAATGTTCGGTGCGCTTGGTCAGCAACACGGTCAGGCCATGCGGGCGCACCACGATAGGCACCAGTACCGACGCAGCGGTCAGCTTGGTTGGCGGCATGGTCAGTTGGTGCAGATACTGGGCTTGGCGCGCGAGCTCAGCCGAGCCATGTACAAAGCGCTGCCGCAGCCAGTCAGGCGTAATGCTGTCGAGCCGCACCGTTGAATCTTGGGGATACAATGGAATACCTTTTTAAAACATGGATGCACATCGCATCGCAGAGTAGGACAGCAAGACCATGAAACCGATTGCAATCTTCCGTCACAGCAACGGCGAAGGACCCGGCTATTTTGCCACATTCCTCGACCGCCACTCGATCCCTTGGCAGCTCTTCAAACTCGACGAAGGTGAAGCCCCACCCTCTTCTCCCAATGCTTTCAGCGGCTTATGCTTTATGGGCGGGCATATGAGCGTGAATGACGATATACCCTGGATTCCGCTTTTGCTCGATCTGATTCGCAGCGCCGTCGCGCAGGATATTCCGGTGATCGGCCACTGCCTGGGTGGCCAGCTGATGTCCAAGGCACTCGGGGGCGTGGTGTCGCTGAACCCGGTCAAGGAAATCGGCTGGGGCAAGGTGCGCGTACTCGATGACGAATGGCTGCCGGATACGCAGGACTTCCTTTCCTTCCACTGGCATGGCGAAACCTTTTCGATTCCTGATGGTGCCCGCCGCGTGCTCGAAAGCGAATACTGCGGCAATCAGGCCTTTGCCCTGGGCCCGCATCTAGGCCTGCAATGCCATGTGGAAATGACCGAGAGCATGGTGCGCAACTGGAGCACCGGCGGCGCCAAGGAAATCGAACGTGCGGGTGACATTCCCTCAGTGCAGAAACAGGAACAGCAGCTTGATGGAGTGGACGCCAAGCTGGATGATCTCCATGCGATTGCGGATCGTCTGTACAGCAAGTGGATTACACAACTTAAGCACTAAGCCTCGCGTGGGCTGGCTCAGCTAAATACTGGCCGGCCCGGCTACCGCATATAAGTCTGCACATTCAAGCACTGGCTTGCCATATCCCTGCCGCGCCACCTGCAACATGGCCAAACCAATCTGGCTGCTGGTCAAAATTCGCGTCGGGAATGCTTTAAGCAGGAGCGGTAGCAAAGGCTTGGTGAGCGAGTAGAAAACCCGATACCAGGTGGTCTTGGATTTCACGCCTTGCACTGGCACGATCAAACCCGGACGAAACATATACGCGTCCTTGAATGGCAAGCGCAGCAAGGCATTTTCGGTTCGGCCTTTGACGCGCGTCCACATGCTGCCTTGCTCACTACTCTTGGTACCTTCACCCGAAACATAGATGAAGGTCATCTGCGGATTGAGACGCGCCAACACGGTTGCAGCGGCGATGGTGAGATCAAAAGTCTGATGGGTATAATCGGCCTCTGTCTTGCCGACTGCCGACACACCTAGACAGAAGAAGCAGGCATCGAAGCCCGACAACTCGGACTCGATCGCCTCATAGTGATACATGTCTGCATACTGAATAGAGTTCAGCTTGAGGTGCTGTTGCGGTAGCGGTGATCTACCTACTGCCTGGATCAGATCCACATCATCGGCGGCAAGGCATTCACGCAGAACGCCTTGACCGACCATGCCGGTGGCACCGAACAACAGAACCTTCACGACGCGTTGGAAAACTTAGTCGCGGAAGTTGCCGTACTTGATCGGGAAGTCGGTGATGCCTTTGGTGATATGCGCAATCGCGCCTTGCAGATCGTCACGCTTGGCGCCCTGGACGCGCACGGAATCGCCCTGGATCGAGGCTTGTACCTTGAGCTTGGAATCCTTGAGCATCTTGACGATTTTCTTGGCCAGCTCGGTTTCGATACCGTCCTTGATCTTCAGCACTTGCTTGGCCTTGTTGCCGCTGACGCTTTCAATCTTTTGGTGATCGAGACGCTTGGTGCTTTCCGGTTCCTTCTTTTCCATGGCTGGAAAGAGTAGTTCCTTGATCTGGTCGAGCTGAAAATCCGAGTCGCCCCACAGGGTGATGACCTTGTCTTTTTCGTTGAGCTCAACTTTGGCGCTGGTGCCCTTGAAGTCGTAGCGGTTGTCGATGGAGCGGCCTGCGATATCGATGGCGTTTTTCAGTGCAACCATATCGGCTTCGGATGTGAAATCAAACGAGGGCATGATGTCTCCTTAAAGTAGATTGTCGGATTCTGGCATGGCCCAAAGATCGGTCACGCCGGGGTCTATTCCGTATTGGCTGAGCAAGGTTGTAACCTGCCCGCGATGATGGGTTTGGTGATTGAAAAAGTGACTCACCAAAACCCAGGCCGGACGCGTCAGTGTTTTGTTGCTGATGCGACTGGTCCAGCTGAATGGCGCGGCCAGAAACTTTTCATCGACACTGGCTACCCAACTTTCCATCTCTGCATCCAGCGCCTCGCGCTTGGCGCGTAGCTCGTTGAAGTCAGGGTACAGGATACTGCCGGCAACGGGCAATGCCGGTTGATTACCGGTGAAGCGGCCTAACCAAATGATGTCGGCCCAGACCAGATGGTCCAGGGTGTTATGCAGTGACTTGAAGAAAGCGCCGCGATCTGCCTTGCGCTGTTCGTCGGAAAGCGTAGCGGCATGGGCGTATAGCTTTTGATTCATCCAGCGCGAATAGCGCGCCATCTGCTCAACCCATGCCGGGGTAATCATCTATTACTTCGAACGTTTAGCCGAAATGACAAACGTAATGATACGGTTCTCCCGAAACTTCAATTTCGAAGCTGGAGTTGCCTGGCACGTTATACGACTCGCCGGCACCGTAGGTCTTCCATTCGCTCTCGCCTTTCAATAACACGCGGCAGGAACCAGCAACGCCTTCCATGATTTCCGGCGCGCCGGTATTGAAGGTCAGCTTGGCTGGCAGAATCACGCCAACGCTCTTCTTGGTGCCGTCGGCGAATTGCACGGTGTGGCTGACGCACTTACCGTCAAAGTAAACGTTGGCTTTTTTAACTACGCTGATGTTATCGAACTGGGACATCGTTTTTTCCTTAATTAAATCGGTTTACTTCTGGCCACGCTTGGCGCGGGCATTGGCAGCAATACGCAGACGCAGGGCATTCAGCTTGATAAAGCCGCCTGCATCCTTCTGATCGTATGCGCCAGCGTCGTCTTCGAAGGTCGCGATCGTCGAATCGAACAGCGAATCGGTCTTGGAATCGCGGCCGACGACGATGACATTGCCCTTGTAGAGCTTGAGACGGACGGTGCCGTTCACGGTCAGTTGGGTGTGATCGATCAGGGTTTGCAGCGCGACACGCTCAGGGCTCCACCAGTAGCCGTTGTAAATCATGCTGGCGTAGCGCGGCATCAGGTCATCCTTCAGATGCGCAACTTCACGGTCCAGGGTGATCGACTCGATGGCGCGGTGAGCGCGCAGCAGAATCGTGCCGCCCGGGGTTTCGTAACAGCCGCGCGACTTCATGCCGACGTAGCGGTTCTCAACCAGATCAAGACGGCCGATGCCGTGCTTGCCGCCGATTTGATTGAGCTTGGCCAGCACTTCATGTGCCTTGAGCTTTTCACCGTTGATGGCAACGACGTCGCCCTTGACGTATTCAAGGTCGATGTACTCGGCTGCGTCCGGTGCATTCTCAGGCGACACAGTCCAGCGCCACATATCTTCTTCGGCTTCGGCCGATGGGTCTTCGAGGTGACGGCCTTCGTAGCTGATGTGCAGCAGGTTGGCGTCCATCGAATAAGGCGAGCCACCTTGCTTGTGCTTCATCTCGACCGGGATACCGTTCTTTTCGGCATAGGCAAGTAGCTTTTCACGCGACAGTAGATCCCATTCGCGCCATGGAGCGATGACCTTGACGCCGGGCTTCAATGCATACGCGCCGAGTTCAAAACGAACCTGGTCGTTACCCTTGCCGGTCGCGCCGTGCGAGATCGCATCAGCACCGGTCTGGTTGGCGATTTCGATCAGACGCTTGGCGATCAGTGGGCGAGCAATGGAAGTGCCGAGCAGGTATTCACCTTCGTAGACGGTGTTGGCCCGGAACATCGGGAAGACGAAATCGCGCACGAACTCTTCACGTACATCGTCAATGAAGATGTGCTCAGGCTTGATGCCGAATTGCAGCGCCTTCTTGCGCGCCGGCTCAAGCTCTTCGCCTTGGCCCAAATCAGCGGTGAAGGTCACCACTTCGCACTGATAGGTGTCCTGCAACCACTTCAGAATAACCGAGGTGTCCAGACCGCCGGAGTAGGCCAGCACTACCTTCTTTACATCGCTCATTACTTTTCCTTAATTCTTGAACAACTCAAATGCCACCAAAAAACTTACGCCCACCATGACCATCAAGGCCAGCATGAACAACCAATCTGCATACCGCTCAACCAAGCCACTCGACCGCTGGTGACGCAAAGACCAATACGACAACATGGCGCTGATCAGAAATACCAGGCTATCAATCGCCAGCAATCCGTCGGCCCAGGGTGAAACCGAATTTGCCGGGATCAACTGAATCAGTGAAATCACTGTCATGCATACGCCAACCATGGTCGCCGCGACGGGCAGGATATGGTTGGAGATGCTGTGTGGCTTATCCTTGTCTTGCATCACCGCAGTTCTATTCAGCGCTTACTCAACGCTGATATGGCCGAGCAACAAAAACTCCATCAATGCTTTTTGCGTGTGCAGGCGATTCTCGGCCTCATCCCACACCACTGATTGCGGACCATCAATCACTTCCGCGGCAACCTCTTCACCGCGGTGCGCCGGCAAGCAATGCATGAAGACTGCATCCTTGGCCGCCACCTTCATCATGTCGCCATCCACCTGCCAATCGGCGAAGTCGCGCAGACGCTCTTCGTTTTCGGCTTCGAAACCCATTGAGGTCCACACATCAGTGGTGACCAGATCGGCGCCCTTGGCTGCCTCCATCGGGTCGGCAAATTCTTCGTAATGGTCGGTGCCATACAAACCGGCGCGCTCAGGCTCGACTTCATAGCCGGGCGGTGTAGACACATGCACATTGAAGCCAAACACTTCAGCGGCTTGCAGCCAGGTGTTGCAGACATTGTTCGAATCGCCAATCCAGGCGACGGTCTTGCCTTCGATGGAGCCGCGATGCTCGATGAAGGTATAGATGTCGGCCAGAATCTGGCACGGGTGGTATTCATTGGTCAGGCCATTGATCACCGGCACGCGCGAATTGGCAGCGAAGCGCTCGATGATGTCCTGCTCGTAAGTGCGAATCATGACGATGTCGCTCATGCGCGAGATCACCTGCGCTGCGTCTTCCACCGGCTCGCCACGGCCCAATTGCGAATCGCGAGTATTCAGGTAGATGGCGGCACCGCCAAGCTGATGCATGCCGGCTTCGAAAGACAGGCGCGTACGCGTGCTGGCCTTTTCGAAAATCATGACCAGGGTGCGGTCTTCAAGCGGCCAGTATTTTTGATAAGACTTGAACTGATCCTTGATCCAGCGTGTGCGTTCAAACACGTAGTTGAGTTCGCTACGCGTCAGATCCTTCAGCTGGAGAAAATGCCTAGGGCTATTCATTTCAGGCCCCCAGGAACTTCTTCACCAAGGGCACCAAGGTGGCGACCAGTTGCTTGGAGTCAGCATCGGTATAGGTCAAGGCCGGCAGCAAACGAATCACTGATTCTGCAGTGACGTTGATCAGCAAGCCAGCTTCCAACGCCTGCTTGACCAACTCGCCGCAGGGGCGATTGAGCTGAATGCCAATCATCAGACCTTCGCCGCGAATATCGACAATGCCTGGCACGCCGGCCAATGCATCACGCATGCCATTACGAATCGCTTCGCCTTGCTTGATCGCATTGGCTATCAAGCCGTCTTGTTCAATCACGTCCAGCGTGGTCAATGCAGCCACGCAAGCGAAAGGATTGCCGCCAAAGGTGGAACCATGATTACCGGGCTTGAACACGCCGGTGGCGCGACCCGCTGTGAGACAGGCACCGACTGGCACGCCCGAACCCAGGCCCTTGGCCAGGGTCATCACATCCGGCTTGATGCCGGCGTGTTGATGGGCAAACCACTTGCCGGTGCGACCCACGCCGGTCTGCACTTCATCAACCATGAACAACCAGTTCTTGGCGTCACACAGCTTGCGCAGGCCGATCAGGAAATCATTGTGGGTGATGTTGATACCGCCCTCGCCCTGCACCACTTCAAACAGGATAGCGACAACGTTTGGATTGTTCTGAGCGACGGCTTCAACTGCCGCCAAATCATCAAACGGCACACGCACAAAACCAGCGACGAGCGGCTCGAAGCCGGCTTGCACTTTGCGATTGCCAGTGGCCGACAGGGTCGCCAGGGTGCGACCATGGAAGGCCTGTTCCATCACGATGATGGCCGGGTTATCGATGCCTTGCTGATGACCGTACAAACGCGCCAGCTTGATGGCAGCTTCGTTGGCTTCACAACCGGAGTTGCAGAAGAACACTTCATCCATTTGCGCCAGCGCCGCCAGCTTGTCGGACAAA
>DATJIB010000298.1:0-12404 GCA_035493575.1 Rhodocyclaceae bacterium
GACCCCTACAGTCTATGTGCTGATGTGACGCGCCTGCACGCATTGGGACTCGTCTGCGCCACGCCATGGAGTGATGGCATTAGCGAATATGTGGCTTGGTTCCGTTCTCTGAGAGGCAATACTTGATTCGAGTTGCATTTACGCTGATTGGTGGCAAAAACTGGACCGGCGGACATAATTATCTTTTGAATTTGTTGCGCGCATTAGCAACTTATCAAGGAGAGGTGGTTACGCCGGTATTGTTTGTTCCGCTGGAAGGTGATGTGGGCGCCGAAGCATTTACCGCGCTGCCCGGTGTTGAGGTTGTCAGAAGCGAGCTGCTTAACTCAGATTGCCGCAAGCAACAACTGGTACAGGCTATCCTTTTGGGGCGTGTGTCTCCTATAGCTAAGCTGTTTAAAACTCACCGTATTGATGTTGTGTTCGAGGCTGCACAGTTTTTCGGATGGCGTCTAGGATTGCCTGCCATCGCGTGGATTCCTGATTTCCAGCACAAAGTTTTGCCACACCTCTTTTCTAAGAGTGCCTGGTGGAAACGCGAGATCGGCTTCCGCGCCCAGATTTTTGGGAATCGCATCATCATGCTCAGCAGTGATGATGCAAAGCACGCCTGTGAGCGCTACTACCCTGCTACCCGAGGCCGTACACACACAGTACATTTCGCAGTGCCGCCTGGCGCTGCACCGGATTTTCCGGCCGCGCGGGCGATTGCCGACAGTTATGGGTTGCCGCAAAACTTTTTCTTCATGCCTAATCAGTTCTGGCGCCACAAGAATCACATTAGGGTACTCGATGCGATGGCTATTCTGCGGGCCCGCGGTGTCGATATCGTCGTTGCAGCTTCGGGTACTCAGCATGATCCGCGTGCGCCCGAGTACTTTGCGGCATTTGAGCAAACACTCAAAGAACAGCGTCTGGATACTTCCTTTCGGTTGCTCGGCCTGATTCCTTACGCTCACCTCAGCGCTTTAATGCGTTGTTGCCAGAGCCTACTCAATCCATCGCTGTTTGAAGGTTGGAGCACTACTGTGGAAGAGGCTAGGGCAATGGCAACACCGATGCTGTTGTCTGACCTCGATGTTCATCGAGAGCAAATGGGGACGGCGGCACTTTATTTCCGCCGGAACTCGGGAGAAGATTTGGCCAACGCTTTGCAGGCCGTCCAACCCTTTGATGGCATCGCCCGTGAGCTTGCTCTTACTACTGCGCGTAGCCAAGCGGAGGCTAGAGTGCGTGGGTTCGCCGAAAACTTTGCTCGTCTCGCGAGTACGACGGCGGAAAGTGGTTCCGCATGAAAATCAGCATCATCACAGTAGCATTCAACGCGGCAACTACGATTGAAGCAGCGCTTGAATCGGTTGCTGCCCAAACACATCAGGATATTGAACATATCGTTATAGATGGCGCTTCCACTGACAACACGCTCGCCATCATCCAGCGATATCGGAACAGATTGGCACATTGTGTCTCGGAGCCGGACCAAGGTATCTACGACGCAATGAACAAGGGCTTGCGCTTGGCGTCGGGCGAGATTATCGGCTTTCTAAACGCTGATGATATCTATGCCGATCCTCAAGTGCTTGAACGCGTTGCTAGCGTGATGCAAGAAAAAGATCTTGATGCCCTATTGGGCGATACCGATTTTGTAAGTCCCGATCAACCGAGCCGCTCATTGCGCCGCTATCGCTCAGATCGCTTCCGCCCCGACCGAATTGCATGGGGTTGGATGCCGGCACATCCTGCAATGTTTTTACGTAAGCGGATCTATGACCAGTTCGGTTTGTTCCGGACTGATTATCGTATTGCTGGCGATTTTGAGTTAGTGGCCCGGATGTTTCATGGCGATACACTTAAGTACCAGCACATGCCTGAGGTTCTGGTGCGTATGTTGACCGGCGGAGTTAGTACGCAGAGTTGGCGCAATACCCTGCTCTTGAACCGAGAGGTTCTCCGGGCCTGCCGCGAAAATGGTATCAGTACTAATTGGCCGAAAATTCTGTCGAAATATCCCGCCAAACTGATCGAGTTTTTACAGCGATGAAAGTGTTCGTTTCGGGCGCCAGTGGTTTTGTTGGTCAGGCATTGTGCGCACAGCTTAATACGCTTGGACACGAAGCTTTTCCGGTAGGAAGACGCGTATCAGGCGCTGTTGCTCCTGCTCATTCCAGTGACTTCTGGGTAACGCCATTATCGTGCGCCGAGGTCGTGGTGCACTTGGCCGCACGAGTACATGTCATGGACGATAGGGCAGGTGACCCACTCGATGAGTTTCGCGCTGCGAATGTTGGAGCCACCGTTGAGCTGGCATATAAGGCGGCCAATGCAGGGGTACGGCGTTTTGTGTTTCTGAGTAGCGTAAAAGTGCTGGGTGAAGAGGGCACCTTTTCCGAGCTGAGTCAGCCAGCTCCAGTGGACGCATATGGTCAGTCCAAATGGGAAGCTGAACTGGCGTTGCGTGAAGTTGCAAAGCAAACCGGGCTTGAAGTTGTTGTGATCCGGCCCCCATTGGTTTATGGGCCGGGCGTACGCGCGAATTTTCTGCGTCTCATTCGGACAGTGCGGCGTGGTACTCCGCTCCCGTTCGGTTTGGTCGAAAACCACCGTAGCTTAGTTTATCTAGGTAATCTGGTGAGCGCGATTATCGCTTGCCTGGCACATCCTTCCGCGGCCGGTAAAACCTATCTTGTCAGCGATGGTGAGGACATATCGACTCCAGAGTTGATTCGACGTCTGGCCGCCGCTTTGCAAGCGCCTGCGCGCTTGATACCGTTGTCACCGGCGCTCATGAAGCTTGGCGGGACTTTAATCGGCAGAGGGCGAGAGATGGAGCGATTGCTTGGCTCACTCGTCGTCGATAGTCATGTCATTCGTCGTGATCTAGACTGGTCTTCTCCTTATTCGATGGCGCAGGGCTTGCAAGCCACAGCCGATTGGTACTGTGGGAGCACTGACAAATGAAGCGAACCTTTGATCTGGTTTTCGCTCTTTGCGCGACTACTGTTCTGTTGGTGCCGATTTGCTTGGTCGCCTTGGCCGTTCGTTTGACGTCGTCGGGCCCGGTGCTATATTGGAGTACTAGGGTTGGCCAGCGTAACCGCACTTTCATGATGCCAAAGTTTCGCAGCATGCGAGTCGATACGCCTACGGTGGCGACACATCTCCTATCTAATCCGGATGCATATCTAACCCCAATCGGTTCTTTCTTGCGCAAATCCAGTCTTGATGAGCTGCCGCAGATATGGAGTATTCTCAAAGGCGATATGAGTCTGGTTGGCCCTCGCCCAGCGCTGTTCAATCAGGATGATTTGATCGCGTTGCGTACTGAGCACAATGTGCATACCTTGATGCCCGGACTCACTGGCTGGGCGCAAGTTAATGGGCGTGATGAATTGCCAATCCCGGAAAAAGTGAAACTAGATACCGAATATATGCAGCGCCAGTCGCTGTCTTTCGATATCCAAATTCTGTGGCTGACGTTTGTAAAAGTGCTACGCAGAGATGGAGTTTCCCATTAATGACTCGAGTATCCCCATGAGTGTGAATAAGCTGGCAGTCCCAGTCTTGGCAATGCCTCGCGTGGTAAAGCGACTTTTCGTTTTGATCGTCGATACGTGTTTATGTGTGATGACGGTGTGGATCGCATTTTATTTGCGGCTTGGGGAATGGGTTATGTTCCCCGATAAAATTTGGCAACCTACTTGGGCAGTGTTGGCCTCTGTTGCTTTGGCATTGCCCATTTTTATCACCCATGGTTTTTATCGCGCTATCTTTCGTTATTCTGGTTGGCCGGCATTGATTACCGTCACGAAGGCCATGGCAGTGTATGGTCTTTTGTATGCCACTGTATTGACCGCAATTGGCATACCTGGCGTGCCTCGAACCATAGGTTTGATTCAGCCCATGCTGTTGCTTTTGATGGTCGGCGCCTCTCGTTCGCTTGCACGCTATTGGCTAGGTGGTTTGTATCTGAGCCAACTCAAGTTGGCAGCCCTGCCAAAAGTGCTGATTTACGGCGCCGGAAATGCTGGGCGACAACTGGCTGATGCGATGGCGAATAGTCTCAATATGCGTGTTGTAGGCTTCCTAGATGACGATAACCGTCTGCATGGTCATGTATTGAATGGCCAGCCCATATACAGCCCCAATGATTTACCAGACTTGGTGGCATCACTTCATATTAGCGATGTTCTTTTAGCGCTCCCTTCAGTGAGCCGCAAGCGGCGTAATGAGATTTTGGAGCAGATACTGAATGCCCATGTCTCGGTGCGTACTTTACCCAGCGTGACAGAGCTGGCGCAGGGGAAAATCACTACGTCGGATTTGCGCGAGCTAGATATTGACGACCTACTTGGGCGTGAGCCCGTAGCGCCCAATCATATTCTGTTGGGGCGAAATATCATCGGCAAAGTGGTGATGGTGACCGGAGCGGGTGGTTCAATCGGGAGTGAATTATGTCGGCAAATTTTGACTGTATCGCCCGCAACCTTGCTGTTGATTGAGCAGAGTGAGTTTTCTCTGTATGACATTCATCAAGAGCTGCAAGCCAAGTTTGAGGGATTACCAAACGCTGGAGTCAAGCTTGTGCCCTTACTAGCATCCGTTCGAGATGAAGCACGGATGCACGAGATTATGGCTACGTGGACACCTGACACGGTTTATCATGCGGCCGCCTACAAGCATGTTCCTTTGGTCGAACACAATCCAGCAGAAGGTGTCAAGAACAATGCGCTGGGCACATTGACAACAGCCAAAGCCGCTGCCGAGAATGGCGTCGCTGACTTCGTTTTGATCAGTACCGATAAGGCGGTGCGTCCAACCAATATCATGGGCGCAAGCAAACGATTGGCGGAAATGGTGCTGCAGGCTTTGGCCACGACGACACCCAATACTAAATTCACTATGGTCCGATTCGGTAATGTGCTTGGCTCTTCTGGATCCGTAGTACCGAAGTTTCGTCAGCAAATTCGAGATGGCGGGCCGATTACCCTTACGCACCCAGAAATCACCCGTTACTTTATGACTATTCCTGAGGCTGCACAGTTGGTCATTCAGGCCGGGGCCATGAGCAAAGGCGGTGATGTATTTGTTCTGGACATGGGTGAAGCTGTCAAGATAATGGATCTTGCCAAGCGTATGATCGATTTGTCCGGTCTGACCGTGCGCGATGAACGTGATCCGGATGGAGATATTGCGATCGAAATAACAGGCCTGAGGCCTGGAGAAAAGTTGTACGAAGAGTTACTGATTGGCGACAATCCAAAACCGACCTCTCACCCCCGTATCATGAAAGCAAATGAGGACTTCTTGCCCTGGCCTGTTTTGGAGGAAAAACTGTCTGCGTTGCAAATTGCGCTGGATGTGAATGATGTTAGCGTTATACGAATAATGCTGGAACAACTTGTAGCGGGGTTTATACCTAATAGCGAAATTGTCGATTGGGTGTATATGGAGCAAGAAGCCGGGGCTGCGAGCTTTGAAAAGAATTAGCCGTCTGCTTGGATGAACAATAATTAGCTATGGCAACGTATGCAATAGGTGATATTCAGGGCTGTTACGCAGAGTTGTGCGATCTGCTTGAGAAGATCGCTTTCAACCCTGCCCACGATCGGCTGTGGCTGGTAGGGGACCTCGTCAATCGCGGTCCTGCGTCACTGGAAACCCTGCGCTACATCAAAGGCCTTGGTGACCGCGCTACGGTGGTGCTCGGCAATCACGATTTGCATCTCATCATGCGTGCCGAAGGGTTTGGTCGCGATAGCAAGCAGGACACGATTGCGCCGATTCTGGCAGCGCCCGATCGTGACGAGCTGACCACTTGGCTGCGGCATTGCCCGCTCTTTCATGTGGAAGGCGAGTTCGCCATGGTGCATGCCGGCGTATTGCCACAATGGTCGATCGAGAAGGCGCAGGCATTGGCAACAGAAGTGTCGACGATGCTGAGCAAGAAGAAAAAGTATGTCGATTTTCTCGCCAATATGTGGGGCAGTCAGCCCGCTGGATGGGACGACCATCTTGAAGATTGGCCACGCTTGCGCGTCATTGTGAACGCCATGACACGGATGCGCTTTTGCTCGCCAGACGGGGTGATGGAATTCTGTTCCAAGGGCAGCCCCAATGAACCGCCGGCGGGATATCTGCCGTGGTTTGCCATTCCTGATCGCGCCAGTCTCACGCACACCATGGTCTGCGGCCACTGGTCGGCATTGGGACTCAGAGTTGAAGACAAACTCTTGGCGCTGGATTCCGGTTGCCTGTGGGGCGGCCAATTGACGGCAGTACGGCTCGAAGATCGGCATGTGTTTCAAGTGCCGAGCAGGCAGCCGGCTAGCCCATGGGCTGGGGATTAAGCTCCGCCTGCCCATGCAATTCGTGGGCAATCAAACGATGCGCATGAGAGGAAAGCTGGCGCCGGTCAACGGTCGTGCTTTCCAGTGAGGCTAGCGCGGTCACCTCGGCATACAGCTTGCCTTGATCAGCAATCGCACGCAGGCATTCGACCAGGCTGATGTCATCCACATAGGCCGGCGCAGTCGAAGGCTCTCCGGTCACACTGCGATAGCGCAAGACCAGCGGCGTCACTTGTGTACCGGTATCAATCGCCGCTTGCAACAGGGCACTGTGAAACGGCAGCACCGTATCGCCCAGTGTGGTGGTCCCCTCTGGGAAGATGGCGACCCGCTTGCCTTGTTGTAGATGCGCTGCCAGATTTTCGCGCGCACGTTGCGCCGCATTGCGACTGCCGCGCTCCAGGAACAAGGTATCGGTATTGGCACTCAGCCAGCCGACTAGCGGCCAATTGCGTATTTCTTCCTTGGAAACAAAAGCCGCGGGGGCAATTGCGTTGAGAACAAATACGTCCAGGAAAGAAATATGGTTGGCAACGAGCAAGCCATAGGGCAGGGTGGCATTGGGTAGTAGTTGCCCTTGGAAGCGTAGCCGTACGCCGAGCATGGCCAGCAGCTGGCGCGACCAACGCTTCTTTAAAGAGAGGCGATGGGCTTCACCTAACCACGGATACAGAACGGAAACGGTGAAGCAGCCCTGCAACACGTGCAGAAGAACGCGCAATAAGCGAAACAGGGTGCGTGGATGCCACATGGCGGCAGTTTAGGGCAGCTGTGTTACAGAAATATGGCTGCAGTCCTAATGATGATTACCAGAGCTGGCTGCCAAATGCTTCGCTGTAGCGACGGGCAATTTCAGCACGATCCGGCGTGTGATTCTGACCGCCACGATGCGCGATCTTGATTGAACCCATCAGGGATGCCAACTGCCCGGTCTTTTGCCAGTCCCAAGCATTGGTGATGCCATACAGCAGACCGGAGCGATAAGCATCGCCGCAACCAGTAGGGTCGAGAATGGCCTCGGGTTTGACGCAGGCAATCTTGGTGATCTTGCCATCCGCGTAAATATCAGAGCCTTCGGCACCCAGGGTGACGATCAGTGCTTTGACGTGCGTGGCGAGTTGTTCCAGCGTGAGGCCGGTGCGTTCGCACAGCAGCTTGGCTTCATAGTCATTGACGGTGCAGTAATCGGCTTGCTTGATAAACGCGAGCAGCTCTTCGCCATTGAACATCGGCAGGCCTTGGCCTGGATCGAAAATAAAGGGCACGCCAGCAGCCTTGAAACCGGCGGCATGTTGCAGCATGGCATCGCGGCCATCCGGGGCAACGATACCCAGCGCGATACCCTTGGCGTCGCCAACATGATTTTGATGCGCTTGCATCATGGCGCCAGGGTGGAAAGCGGTGATCTGATTGTCATCAAGATCGGTGGTGATAAACGCTTGTGCAGTGAAGGTGCCTGGCACTTCGCTTACATGCGTAGTGTCCAGATCAAGCTGCTTCAAGCGCTTCATGTATGGGCCACTGTCATCGCCAACGGTTGCCATGATCACGGGCTCGCCGCCAAGCAATTTCAGGTTGTAGGCAATATTGCCAGCACAGCCGCCGAACTCACGGCGCATCTCTGGCACAAAGAAACACACATTCAGAATGTGCAGCTGATCTGGCAACAGATGGTTCTTGAAGTGGTCCTGAAAGACCATGATGCTGTCGTAAGCAATGGAACCGCAGATCAGACTTTTCATTGTGATGTTCTTTGTATCGATTTAATAAAAAAGGTCGCGACGCTTCAGCATCGCGACCTTGGGTAGCGCTATTTACTTCAATGCGGCCAGGGCTGCGTCGTAGTCTGGCTCGTCCTTGATTTCGGACACGAGCTGGGTGTAGATGACCTTGTTGTTTTCGTCGAGGATCACAACAGCGCGCGCGGTCAGGCCAGCGAGTGGGCCATCGGTGATGGCAACGCCGTAGTTCTTGGCGAAGCTGGCATCACGGAAGGCGGACAGTGGGAACACGTTCTTGATGCCTTCGGTGGTGCAGAAACGACCTTGAGCAAAAGGCAGGTCGCCGGAGATCACCAGCACTTGGGTGTTTTCAAGAGCAGAGGCGGCTTCGTTGAACTTGCGGGTCGATGTCGCGCAAGTTGGGGTGTCGAGGCTAGGCACGATGTTCAGAACCTTGCGCTTGCCTTCGAAGGCAGCCAGGGTCTTGTCCTTGAGGCTGCCAGCCACCAGGTTGAAATCAGGGGCGGTGTCGCCAACCTTAGGGAAGTTGCCGGCGAGGGTAACGGCGTGGCCGCCGAGAGTTACGTTGGACATTGTGTGTCTCCTTGTTGGGTTTGAAGCTGGGGTTTGAAAGTTATTAAGGGTAAAACAGATATAAACGGTAACCGGCGGCAGGCAGATCGCCTGCATCCAGCGTGAGTTGTATGGTCAGATCAGCATTGGCGGGAAAACCTTCTGCCAGGCTTTGCCCTTCAGTCAAAAACTGTTCCGGGGTGATGACTTTGCGCACGATAGGTTTATCCGTGCCATCGGTCAAGGTTGCTTCGAGCATAGGCCAGCTCTGCGCATAAGGTGCGCGATTCTTGAGCGAGGCGGTGAGTTCCAGCTTGCCCTTGTTTTGCGGCGACGGATGTAGGTCAGAGGCTTCGATGCTGACCAGATTCGAATCACTGGGTAGACCGACTACACAATCAAAATAGCCACACAGATTTTCCAGTAATGGGCGCATGCCTGGATGCTGGGCGGCGAGATCAATACGGTAGGCAAGCAGGCCTTGCACCGTCAAGGCCAAGGCCGCGAGGAATGTCCCGACTACCCAGGGCCAGCGCGGCGAGCGGGCTGCATCGGTGGCGCGCAGATAGGCGTCAGAGAGTGGCGAGAGTTTTGGCAGTGGCTGCAGCAGTACTGAATCGAGTCCGCGCTTGGTCTGGCCCGTATCCGTTTGGACTGGCTCGATCTCGTTCTCGTCAGCAGCGTCTTCCAGCAGCGCGCTAGCTTGCCCTGCTTCATCAACGCTGACTGGCACATCGGCCACACTGCTTTCGATAAGCGGTTCGGCGCTAGTTACGGGAGCAGGCGTCTGCTGCAGACTCTCGGCCGCTACATTTGCGGTGCTTGTAGCCTTGGCGGGTGGCGCTGACTCCACCAGAAATTCAATTGCATCGAAAACATGCTGGCAGCGACCGCAACGCACTTGCCCATGACGCGCCTTGACCTGTTCCGGTGTGACCCGGAAGGTGGTGGTGCACGCTGGGCAGCGCGTCAGCATCATGCTGGTTTGTGGCCTTCCAGGCGAACCCAGCCGTCGAAGGTGGCGCCGACACGTAAAGCAATGTGTGGCGCATAGGCTTCAATCACTTCCTCGGCCTGGCTCTCCAGGACACCGGACAAGGCAATACGGCCGCCGGCAGCAACACGTGCGGCCAACAGCGGTGCCAGTACGCAAAGTGGATTGGTCAGAATATTGGCCACGACGACAGCAAAGGTTTCGTTCAAGGGGTCACGCGTATGGCGCAGGGCCATTGTGACCTGATTATTATTGCTGTTGTCTTGTGCTGCAATCAAGGCGTTATCGTCAATATCCACGCCGGTGACAACACCGGCGCCGAGGCGCGCCGCTGCAATGCCGAGAATGCCGGAGCCGCAACCATAATCGAGTACGGTTTCACCACCCTTGATTTCGGCGCACAACCATTCCAGACAGAGACGAGTGGTGGGGTGCGAGCCTGTGCCGAAAGCAAGGCCGGGATCGAGAACCAAATTAGTCGCATCAGGGTTGGGCGCGTCATGCCAGGACGGTACGATCCACAGCGAATCAGTAATCCGGATCGGTTCGAATTGGGATTGCGTCAGGCGCACCCAATCCTGTTCCTGGATTTCCTCGATATGCATCGTCGAGAGATCGGTGACACCACCTGCTTGTGCAGCTTGCGCAATGCGCGTGGCGAGGTCTGAGGCCGGTTCAAACAGGGCAACTACGCGGCTGTTTTGCCACAAGGGCGCGGCAGGACTGCCCGGCTCACCAAACTGCGGGGTTTCCGCATCGGTGCCGGCATCGGCATCTTCAATACTGACTGAAATGGCGCCATGCGCCATGAGCGCCTCCGACAACGGATTGGCATGCTCTTCGTCCGTTGGCAGCGAAACACTCAACCACATTGCCATTTGTCCTTAATAAACACTAATTGAATGATATTGGATTTACGACTGCCCCAGCGAATGGAGCGGCACGAGAGGCGAACGCCTCTCGTGCTTAGGCCTTACTTATTGCCTTTGGTTGCAGCTTCCTTGGCAGCCAGACGCTCTTCCAGATAATGAATACTGGTGCCGCCTTGTGCAAAGCGCTCGTCCAGCATCAATTCCTGATGCAATGGAATGTTGGTCTTGATGCCTTCAACCACCATTTCCGACAGCGCGATGCGCATACGGCGGATGGCTTGATCGCGGGTATCGCCGTAAGCGATGACCTTGCCAATCATGGAGTCGTAATTTGGCGGCACGCTGTAACCGGCATACACATGCGAATCAACCCGAATACCAGGCCCGCCTGGGGGGTGATATGCAGTGATCTTGCCAGGAGATGGCGTGAACTTGAACGGGTCTTCAGCGTTGATGCGGCACTCAATGGAGTGACCCTTGAGGGCGATATCGCGTTGCTTGAACCACAGTTTTTCATTGGCAGCGATGCGAATCTGCGCTTGAACGATGTCGATGCCAGTCACCATTTCGGTCACCGGGTGCTCGACCTGAACGCGGGTGTTCATTTCAATGAAGTAGAACTCGCCGTTTTCGTACAGGAACTCAAAAGTGCCAGCGCCGCGGTACTTGATCTTGCGGCAGGCAGCAGCACAGGCTTCGCCGACACGCGCAATCAGACGGGCTGGAATGCCTGGGGCCGGCGCTTCTTCGATAACCTTTTGATGGCGGCGTTGCATGGAGCAATCGCGTTCGCCCAGATACACAGCATTGCCGTGCTGGTCGGCCAGAATCTGGATTTCCACGTGACGTGGGTTTTCCAGAAACTTTTCCATATAGACGGTCGAGTTGTTGAAGGCTGCACCGGCTTCCGAGCGCGTCATCGTGACGGCATTCAGCAAAGCAGCTTCGGTATGCACGACGCGCATGCCGCGGCCACCACCACCACCAGCGGCCTTGATAATCACCGGATAACCGACACTGCGGCCAATTTTGATGATTTCCTTGGGGTCGTCTGGCAAAGCGCCATCAGAACCTGGCACGCAAGGTACGCCGGCCGCCTTCATTGCATCTTTGGCCGAGACCTTGTCGCCCATCAGGCTGATGGTTTCGGCGCGTGGGCCAATGAAGACAAAACCGGATGACTCAACTCTTTCGGCAAAAGCGGCGTTTTCGGAGAGGAAGCCGTAGCCAGGATGGATGGCTTCGGCATCAGTGACTTCGGCAGCCGAAATAATCGATGGAACATTCAGGTAACTGAGTCCAGAAGGTGCCGGACCGAAACAGACAGACTCATCAGCCAGTTTGACGTACTTGGCTTCAGCATCGACTTCCGAGTGCACGACAACCGTCTTGATACCCAGTTCGCGACAGGCGCGCTGGATACGCAGGGCGATTTCGCCGCGGTTGGCAATAAGGATTTTTTCAAACATCGTGATTCGCGAGCCTTAGCCGATGATAAACATGGGTTGGCCGTATTCGACCGGCTGGCCGTTCTCGACCAGAATCGCCTTGACCACACCGGTGGCATCGGCTTCGATTTCATTCATCAGCTTCATGGCTTCAATGATGCACAGCGTGTCGCCAGCCTTGACGCTCTGGCCAACTTCGACAAACGAAGGGGCGCCAGGCGTGCCGGAGCGATAGAAGGTGCCAACCATAGGCGCCTTGACGGCATGGCCTTCTGGCTCGACTGCAGCGATATCGATCGGGGCGATGGGCGCAGCGGCCGGGGCAGCATGCTGTGGTGCCGGGCTGCCAACCATATAGTTAACGGCTTGCGGAGGCGCAGCCAGATGCTTGGCGATACGGATTTTTTCCTCACCTTCACTGATCTCGAGTTCGGAAATGCCCGAATGCT
>DATJIB010000299.1:0-4572 GCA_035493575.1 Rhodocyclaceae bacterium
TAAGGCTATCTTGCCAATAAAGTAAAAGATTTCTTCGGGGGTTAAGAGGATTTCCTTCACCTTGTATGAGGTTAGACACTGAAGTCTGCACCTTGCTGCAAGCAAACTTAAAAACGGGGCTTAGGCCCCGTTTTTTCATCACGTGAACGAGCATGAAGACTGTTGTGTAATTCACGAATTTAAAGGGCTTTTTTACCAAACAAATAGCCTCGATAAGGGCGGCCTGAGGTTATGATGCGGGAGTAGCAACAACTGCTCTAGACATGCAGATAAAACACAATAACGCGATGTCAGCACCGATCAGCCGCGAGCACTGCATACGCTTGGCTATCGAACTAGTCGCGAACAGCAACACCCACTCCGCAGGCGTCATTGCGCTGTGGATTAATCTCGATCGTTTCCAGCAGGTCAATCAGTCTTTAGGCTATGTCGATGGCGATGTCATGATCGGCATCATTGCCGATCGCCTCCAGCACATAGCCGGCCCGGAAGCCCATCTGGGCAAAATGGGCGCTGATGAATTTGTCTGCCTACTGAATTCCAGTGAACCGCAAACTGCGGTCATGGTGGCACAAGCCATGATGCGTGCGATTGAAGAACCGGTAGAGTTGGGCGGCATCACCCTGCATCCTTCAGCCTGTATCGGCATTGCCTCGCTGGAGCAGGACGAAGACGCACTCAGCCTTTTGCAACGCGCAGACCAAGCCATGCTCGCCGCCAAGCGCAGCGGCGGCAAACGCTGGTTGGTCTCCCGTGCCGAAGCTGGCAGTGCCGTTGGGCGGGCGACACTGGCACGTGTCGAGCTGGATATTGAAAGCAAGCTGCATCAAGCCATGCAAAATGGTGGCCTGACCCTGCATTACCAGCCCATCTTGCGCGCCGATGGCAGCATTGATGCAGTTGAGGCCCTGATGCGCTGCACCGTCAATGGTGAAAGCATTCCACCCTCGAAATTCATTCCGGTAGCGGAAAAAACCGGTCTGGTAATTCGCCTCGGCGAATGGACATTGAGCCAGGGTGCGTTATTTGCGCGCCAGCTCAGCGATGCGGGATTTCCGCTTAAAGTCGCTGTCAATGTTTCACGAGCCCAATTGCTCGCACCTCACTTCTCTCAGGCAGTGACTAGCGCCCTTATTTTTGCGCGCCTTTCTGCCGAGCATCTGGAGCTGGAACTGACAGAGTCGCTATTCATGGACATGTCGCCAGTGGTACAGGAAAACCTGTGCAATGCCCGCGCCGCCGGTATTGGTCTAGCGATCGATGACTTCGGTACAGGCTATTCCTGCCTTGCCAATCTCAAGGACATTCACGCCACCAAGCTCAAGTTGGACCGCTCCTTCGTGGTCGTCTTGCCCGAAGACCAGCGCGCTTTCGCCATTGTCAAAGCCATGACCAGTCTGGGACAGGAGCTAGGCATGACCATCGTCGCCGAAGGCGTCGAAACTCTCGCACAACAGAATTCACTGAACGAAGCGGGGGTGAATGCGATTCAAGGCTATATTTATGCCCATGCCATGCCCGGCGACACCCTGCTGGAGTGGCTACGGGATCGCGAACCGTACAATAACAAGCAATCCGAATACGACCATGGAATCTCCGACTGATAGTCCGCTCAATGACGAGTTCGAAGCTGCACTCCGGGACAATCGCATCCCGCCTTGCCCGCTTGCCCTTGAGCGCATTTCGCAAGAGATGCGCAAAACCGATCCGAATTTCCGCCAGCTCTCCAACCTGATCAGCGGCGATGTGGCACTTGCAGCGGGCTTGATTCGTCTTGCCAACTCACCCTACTTCGGCGCGCGACGTCGCGTTGCCAGTGTGGCGGAAGCGCTTTTACTTCTGGGACTCGATACCGCCAGCCAGGCCGTCGCATGTATTGCACTGGGTGAAGCCTTCCCGAACATGAAGGCGATGGAGCGTTTCTGGGATGCCTCCGCGCAGATTGCCAATCTGTCTGGCTGGTTGGCTAATGAAAGGCAATGGCCAGGCGTACGACCGCAAGAAGCGTACACATATGGATTGTTCCGCGATTGTGGCATCGCCGTGTTGCTGCAGCACTTCCCTGACTACACCAAGATTCTGCAACTGGCCAATCACGAAGAGCTCCGTACCTTCACCGATATCGAGGATGAAGTCCTGCCCACCAACCATGTGGTCATGGGCTCAATGATGACGCAATCATGGTGGCTGCCGGAGAACATTTGCCAGGCAGTTCGTTACCATCATGAGCTAGCGGACTCCCCGGCCAATGAACATGCCCCCTTCCGTTACCTGGTTGCCATTTCTCAGGTTGCCGAGTTCTTATTGCAAAAAACCACAGGCCGCTCTGTCACCAATGAATGGAGCAAGCTCGGCCCCATGTGCCTGCAGCAACTCGAGCTCAGCCCCGAGGAGCTGATCGCTCTTGAGCCCAAAGCAAAAGAAATGATCGCGCAACACGCGAACTAAGTACAAATAAAATCCCCTCTAACAGGGAGAGACCGTTAGAGGGGTGGGTTCCACCAAGCAGGGGGAGTACTTGGAGAGAGGGGAAGGAACCCAAAACCTTGATGCCGTTACAACACTCTGCCAGCATCCAAAACTTTTTTTACAAAACCTGAGTGATGGCGCCGTTCTCAACCCGGACATGATCGCCAGAGTTCACACCCGGCACGTCGCGTTGCGTAACAGTTCGCATCGTGCCATCGGCCATGCGCACACGAATCTTGTAGGCACTGCTCTTCTTGGTGTTCTTCTCGATTTCGTTGCCAACATAAGCGCCACCACCGGCACCAGCCAAGGTCATGATGGTACGGCCATTGCCACGACCAATCTGATTGCCGAGCAAGCCACCGACTACGCCACCGGCCACCATGCCGACACCACTACCTTGCCCTTTGATTTCGACCAAACGTACGCTCTCAACAGTCCCACAAGTCGGGCACGTCGCCGCGAGTTTGGCATTACGACTATCGTCGCCCTTGGCAGCAGCTTCGCTCTGATTGGCGTTAGCGCCAGGCAAATGCCCAGTCAAGGCAGCCACACCCGTCAGGCTTAAAAGAGTTACAGAAAACGCCGCCACAATCAGCGACGGATAAAGAATTTTCGGACGAATATTCATGATGGATTTCTCCTTAGTGCCTAACGGTGCGTGATCAATAATGAGATTACTCATGGTGCTCTCCTGTTTATTCGAATCTTTATTTGCGCGCCAACTCACGACCAATGCGATTGCCGACATAAGCGCCGGCGCCAGCTCCTGCCACTGTCCCAGCAGTGCTACCGCCGGTCAGTGCAGACCCAACAATGCCGCCAACAACCGCACCACTCACCAGACCCACTTCTTGTTTGCTCGGATTACTGCTGCATCCACTTAGTGCTGCACCCATGATGATCAACATCATCATCAGCACCACCACACCCATCTTGCTACTGCTCATTTTTATTCCTTTTTTTGACTCACACTCCCGGCGTGACGACTCCCTATACGCAACCACCGTGCCAGGGCTTGAATTTCAATAAAAACAATAGCTTGGAAAATCGACGCAAAAAAGCCACCGGACCTTCGTCGCGAATCGGCGACAAAAGCCCGGTGGCCGGGTACAAACAAATGATTTATAAGTGATTTTTCTGTCGCAACTCAGCGACAGAAAGCGTAGGACTATTTAAACAGTGCCGGATCAAGGGCATGCCGTTGCAGCAGCTTGTAAAAATCTGTGCGATTGCGCTGCGCCAGCTTGGCGGCCTGAGCAACATTGCCACCCGTCATTTTGAGAATACGTACGAGGTAATTGCTCTCAAAGCGGCGTCGCGCTTCGTCGAAAGCCACCACCTCCTCGGTTTCACGAATCGCCTGCTGGACCAAGGCAACAGGAATCATCGAAGTCGTTGCCAAGGCAACCGCTTGCTCCACAACATTCAATAACTGGCGCGCATTGCCGGGCCAGCTGGCACGTACCAATAGCTCCAGCGCCTCTGGTGCAAAGCCATTGATTTCCTTGTTGTAGCGCGTTGCCAGGCGCTGCAGAAAATGGCTGGCCAGCAAAGGAATATCGTCACGCCGTTCACTCAAGGAAGGAATATTCAAGGAAACCACATTGAGTCGGTAGAACAAATCGCTACGGAATTGACCACTGCTCATTTCCTCGCGCAGATCTCTATGCGTTGCACTGAGGACGCGGATATTGATCGGCACGCTCTTGGTGCTGCCGACAGGGCGAACTTCGCGCTCTTCCAGCACACGCAACAGCTTCACCTGCAAAGGCAGCGGCATATCGCCAATTTCATCAAGGAACAAGGTGCCGCCATCAGCTTCTGGAATCAGACCGGTTTGATCACGATTAGCACCGGTAAACGCTCCCTTGATAAAACCGAACAGCTCAGACTCAAGCAGGTTCTCGGGAATCGCGCCACAATTAACGGCGACAAAAGGCCCCTGCCGGCGCGGACTGGCTCGGTGGATGGCCTTGGCCAATACTTCTTTCCCAGTACCTGATTCGCCCAGAAGCAACACGCTAGCATCACCTGCAGCAACCAACTGCGCACGGGCCAGCAGATCTTCCATGACGTTATTCTGTGTGACGATATCGCTGC
>DATJIB010000300.1:0-8730 GCA_035493575.1 Rhodocyclaceae bacterium
TGGCCGCTCGCACTTACGCTTAACTTGCCGCGCAAGAACTCGGTGCGACCCGGATTCTTTTTGAAGTTGGCTGTGGTCGGTACATTGAAAGTCGGTACCGGTAATACAGGTGATTGGCCACCCAGCTTGAGGATGGCCTGGCGCACGAACTGGTAGAAGGTGACCATGACGGCAACCGGATTGCCAGGCAAACCAAACAGCCAGGCTTTGCCGATGCGGCCAAATGCCATGGGGCGGCCCGGCTTCATGGCGATCTTCCAGAACAGCACTTCACCAAGGCGCGTCATCATTTGCTTGATGAAGTCAGCTTCACCGACCGAGACACCGCCGCTGGTCAGAATGATGTCGGCATTCTCGGAGGCCGATTTCAACGCGGCTTCAAGCGCGGCTGGATCATCCGGTACCACGCCCATATCGATGATGTCGCAACCAAGGCGAGTCAGTACGCCCCACATGGTGTAGCGGTTGCTGTCGTACACTTCGCCGCCTTGCAGCGGAGTGCCGAGTGATTTGAGTTCGTCGCCCGTCGAGAACAACGCCACACGCACGCGGCGATAGACGCTGACTTCAGCAGCGCCGATTGAGGCGAGCAGGCCAAGCTCAGCCGGACGCAGCAATTTGCCGGCGGTGATGGCGGGATAGTTGGCGCGCAAATCCTCACCGGCGCGGCGGATGTTCTGGCCGAGCTTCTGGCCAGGCGGAATAATGACGCTGTCGCCTTGGGCTTGCGCCACTTCCTGAATCACGACGGTATCCACGCCAGCTGCAATCACGCCGCCGGTCATGACGCGTAGCGCTTCACCCGCTTTGAGTTCGTGCGGGTAGGGGTGACCGGCCAGCACAGTACCGACTACCTTGAGCGTGGTCGGTGCATCGGCCGCCAGATCAGCGTGACGCAAGGCGTAACCATCCATGGCCGAGTTATCAGAGGCTGGCACATTGATAGGCGAGATCGCATCCTGCGCCAGCACACGACCTAGCGCTTGGCGCACGAATACACGTTCCACACCGGTAACAGGCTCCAGCAATGACAATATCAATTCCTGGGCGCGTGGAACGGGCAGGGCGTTAGGGTCGTAGTCGCTTTGACAGGAAATTATTTCAATCAGCGAAGTCACGAATTTTTCTCCAGGGAAGACAATTCTTCCGGGGTATTGAGATTGGCGAAAGCCGCTTCATCGGCAAACTCGATGTAGCTCGCACCATTTTGTTTGTGCCAGAAACCAAGCTTGCGCTCGCCACTGGCCAGGAATGATTCGAGCTGGTGCGTCATTTCTTTGTGCACCAGCATGAACACCGGATGCGTTTGCACATTGGTGCGTGCCGCCACAATATCGGCGCATGGATTGCTCTCGATGGATTGCAGCAAGCGCGCCACCAGATCAAGTGGAAAGCTCGGCGAATCGCACGGTACGGTGACCAGCCAGTCGGTCTTGCAGGCTTTGAGTCCAGCCAACAAGCCTGCCAGTGGGCCGGCGAATTCTTCGTGCTGCGGATTGCTTGCATCGGCAACAACTGGAAAACCATACTTGGCGTAGGTATCCGCATTGCGATTGGCATTGATGATGATGTGTCCGACTTGCGGCGTTAGGCGGGCTATCACATGCTCAATTAAGGGCTTGCCTTGATACGGCAGCAGGCCTTTGTCCACGCCACCCATGCGGCTGCCTTGGCCGCCAGCCAGAATCAGTCCGCTGACTTCCGCAGGCTTGAGCGGCTTAGCCACCGATGTAACTCATCTCGATTTTTTTCGCGGCGGCGGTATCGGCGGTGCGAATTTCCGAATAGCGATCACCGCGTTGTTGCCACACACCCTGAATGACACGAGTAATTGTCTCGTCGTCAGAACCGCCGCGCAGCAAGGTACGAATATCGTTACCACGTTGTGCGAACAAGCAGGTGTAGATGCTGCCTTCTGGTGATAGACGCAGCCGTGTGCAGCTAGAGCAGAAAGCTTCTGTGACCGACGAGATAACGCCGACCTCACCGCTACCATCCTTGAACTTCCAGCGCTTGGCGACTTCGCCACGATAATTGGGATTGGCCGGTTCGATCGGAAGTTCTGCGTTGATCAGTTCGACGATCTCGCGCGATGGCATGACCTCATCCATCTTCCAGCCATTGCTGGCACCGACGTCCATGTATTCGATGAAGCGCACGATCTGGCCGCTGCCTTTGAAGTAACGCACCATCGGCAAAATGGCGTGTTCGTTCACGCCACGCTTGACCACCATATTGATTTTGACCGGCCCCAGTCCGACGGCGACCGCGGCAGCTATGCCTTCAAGTACGTCGCTGACCGGGAAGTCCATGTCATTCATCTTCTTGAAGGTCTCATCATCGAGCGCATCAAGACTCACGGTGACGCGTTGCAGCCCAGCGTCCTTGAGGCTTTGTGCTTTCCTGGCGAGCAGGGAAGCATTGGTGGTCATGGTCAGCTCAACCGGCAGCTGGGCCAGCTTCTCGATCAAACGCTCAATGTTTTTACGCAGCAGCGGCTCGCCGCCGGTGATGCGGATTTTCTGCACGCCCTGATCGACGAAAATCTTCGCCACCCGTTCGATTTCCTCGAAGCTGAGCAAGGAATCGTGCGGCATGAACTTGAAGTCGCGATTGAACACCGTCTTCGGCATGCAATAGCTGCAACGGAAGTTGCAGCGATCCGTTACCGAGATGCGCAGATCACGCATATTCCGGCCAAGCGTATCCACCGGCGGCTCGCTGAGCAGTCCGGTGGAGCTTGGCAGAATCAGGCCGCTAGGCCTGATTGGAATGACGCGTGTATTCATTGCTTAAGAATAGATGAGGCTCAAACGCCGTGCTTCAAGCTGGCTTCGATGAATGGATCGAGATCGCCGTCGAGCACCTTCTGAGTGTTCGAGATTTCAACGTTGGTCCGCAAGTCCTTGATGCGCGACTGATCGAGAACGTAGGAGCGAATCTGGTGGCCCCAGCCCACATCGGTCTTGCCGGCTTCGAGCTTATCGGCTTCGGCTTGGCGTTTACGCATTTCCAGTTCATACAGCTTGGATTTGAGCATGGCCATGGCTTCGGCGCGGTTGCGGTGCTGCGAACGGTCGTTCTGACACTGCACCACGATGCCCGAGGGCGCATGGGTAATCCGGATTGCCGAATCGGTCTTGTTAATGTGCTGACCACCGGCGCCTGAAGCGCGGAAGGTATCCACGCGCAAATCGGCCGGGTTGATTTCGACTTCAAAGGAATCGTCGATTTCTGGATACACATACAAGCTGCAGAAGGAAGTGTGGCGACCGCCCGAGGAATCGAAGGGGCTCTTGCGCACGAGACGATGCACGCCGGTTTCGGTGCGCAGCAAACCGAAGGCGTATTCGCCCTCGACCTTGAGTGATGCAGAACGGATGCCGGCTACGTCGCCGTCGGTCTGTTCCAGTATCTCGGTCTTGAAGCCCTTGCGTTCGCAATACTTCAGATATTGGCGCAGCAACATGCTGGCCCAGTCACAGGCCTCGGTACCGCCAGCACCGGCTTGAATATCGATAAAGCAGTTGTTCGGGTCGGCCGGCTGGTTGAACATGCGGCGGAACTCAAGCCCGGCCACTGTCGATTCAACGCTTTCCAGGTCGGCCGCAACGGCTTCCAGGGTGTCGTCATCGCCTTCGTCCTTGGCCATGTCGAACAGGTCCTGGGCGTCGGTGAGGGTTTGACTGACCTGAATCAGCGTCAGCACAACGCCTTCAAGGGATTTCTTTTCCTTACCCAGGGCTTGGGCGCGCTCGGCGTCGTCCCAGACTTTGGGGTCTTCTAGGTCGTGATTGAGTTCTTCGAGCTTCTCTGCTTTGACATCGAAGTCAAAGATACCTCCGAAGTTCGGTGCCACGTTGGGCGAGGTCGGCAATGTGGTTGCCAATGGCGTTGATGCGTTCCGCTTCCATGTTTTTGAATTTCTTTGCTTAACAAAGGCGCAATTATACCGGAGACCCGCTCTGCCAGCGCGTTTCCAGCAATGGCAGCACTCTGCTGGTGCGTTTTCTAAAAGATGCACCAGAAAGGCGACTTTATCGCCACATTTTGGGGAGTCGAATTTGGGTTGATGCCCGATTTCAGGACATCTAGAGCCCCGGCATGGAGCTTGCTAAATCCTGACCAAACAACTCAATAACGAGGTTGAAATGAAAGCCCGAAGTCGCATTAAGGGGAATGCTTCAGTGGTGGTAATGGGTTTGCTGTTTTTCGCGGCTGGCGGAATGCTGGGCGCAGTCAGTGGGTTTGGTGCCATGTTGGACGCTCCCTATACGTACGTGATTGGTGCAGCTGCCGTGCTGATCTTGCTATGGGCAGCGTTTAGTGCCTTGACAATGCAAGGGGCTCAGCGCGTCTGGCACGGAGAGTTGACGCGCTTTGTGCGTGATGTTGAAAGCGGCAACTTGACTGCCCGTATCGATCCAACCCGTGTGCGTGGTGAACCGCTGTTAGTTGAGCGCATGAATGCCATGACACGTTCACTGGTACAGGTGTTTGTGGCATTCACGCGTCTGTCGCATGAGCTGGCCAGCGTGGCGGATGAAACCACACGTAATGCCACCGGTGGCAGCAGCGGTGTGAGTACGCAACGAGACATCACCGTTTCATCGGCAGCAACCCTGGAACAGCTGACAGTAAGTCTGGCGGCGGCCAGTGATCAAGCCTCGGAGGTCGCCAGCGTGGCCGACAGCACCCAGCAGATTGCGGGCGAGGGCGCGCAGCGCGTGGCCGCATTGGCCGGGGCACTCGGTGCGCTGGCGGTCTCGGTCGAAAACTCTACCCAGACTGCGCGCAAGCTCGGCGATAGCTCACAGGAGATCGGCACCATCGTCAATGTGATTGCCTCGATTGCTGAGCAAACCAATTTGCTGGCCTTGAACGCCGCCATTGAAGCGGCGCGGGCGGGTGAGGCCGGGCGTGGTTTTGCGGTGGTGGCCGACGAAGTACGCAAGCTGGCTGAACGTACAGCGATCGCCACGCGCGATATCAATCAGCGTATCGGTGTGATCCGCACGGATGTGGCGCAGATGGTGGATGCCATGGTGCTCACCAATGAACAAACCATCAGCAGCGCCTCTGAGGCGCGCACTGCCGAAACCACCTTGCGCACTGTCGCCGACAGTACCGAGCGCACCCGCGGCCTGGTGGCCGATATTGCTGCCGCCAGTCGCGAGCAGAGCCTGGCCAGCCAGAATCTGGCTCAGAACATCGAGCAAGTCGCACAACTGGCTGACCATAATGAAACGCTGGTGCGAGAAAACACCGAGCTGTCCGGCTACCTGGACCAGCTGGCGCGCCAACTAACAACAACAATTCAAGGCTATCGTTTCGAATAAGAATTTATGAATACTCTGAATCTCGCAATTCTTTGCGCTCTATTACTGGTGATTGTTATTGGCGTCTGGTTCTTGCGCCGTCGTGGCCGTGAGCAAAGCGGCCATGTTGAAGTCGCGCGTACTGCAATTCAGGCCTGCAACTGTCTGTTGCAACTGATCGGCCATATCCAGCAGCACCGCGGCATGAGCACTGCACATCTTGCTGGTGATCACGGCTTTGATCGCCGCTTGATTGAAAAACGTGCGGAGATCGAGCCTTTGCTGGCCAAGCTCCAAGCTGTTTCCCAGAATGAAAACAGTTATTCCTATCCTTGCTTTACACCCAACGATGTATCGCTGTGGCGGCATCGCTGGAGCAGTTTGGTGAACGAGCTGGATAGTTATACGGTAGAGAAATCGATTGCCACGCATAGCAACTTGATTGCCACTTTATTGAATTGGCTGGGCGCATTGGGCGAGGCCCGTGTCGAGCTGCCTATGGGTGAGGCTCTGCCGAATGGCTCCGTGCGTAACTTTGCACATCGCCTGCCGCAGCTGACTGAAACGCTGGGTCAAGCTCGCGCTACGGGTAGCGGTGTCGCGGCCAAGGGCAGTTGTTCAGCGGTTGCTCGAGTTCGGCTGATGTTTTTGGTGTCACGCGCCGAATCCCTGATCGATCAGGCTTGCGCCGTAGACAAGCAAGGCAGTGCTGCAGCGCAAAAAGTGCGCGCACTGGCTGAGCTCACGCGTACCCATATGCTGGGCAGCCAAAAAGTTGGCGTCAGTGCCGAGCAATATTTTGCCGCAGCGACACAGGCGATTGATGCCGTGTTTTTCTGGGTACGTGAATGCGGCGGTGCGCTTGAACAGCAGCTGGCCAACAATATGCAGATCGGAAAACCGGGGTCGGCCAAGTAACTTGATGAATCATAGAAAGAATGCTCATGGCGATCTCGCTCAAACGCAGTCTGATTGCCAGTAGGGCAAACGCCATGGCCACCAACTGGGATCGGATTGATAGCAACCGTCTGCTTGGCAATCTGATCCGAGTGCTCGAAGGCATGGTGTTTCGCTGTGCGATCGACAAACACTGGACCATGCTGCTGGTCAGCGATGGCTGCAAAGATCTGACCGGGTATACGGTTGAAGAAATCTGCAACAACGCCGTCGTGTCTTATGAAGACATGACGGAAATCGATGACAGAGACAGCATACGCAACACCATCTATGCAGCCGTAGTGGATGAGACGTCGTATGCAGTTGAGTATCGCATCCGCTGCAAGGACGGCATTGTCAAATGGGTACGTGAGCGTGGCGCCGCCGTGATCGATGAGGCCGGTGCGCTAGTGCTCGAAGGTTTTGTCGAAGACATTAGCGAACGTGTTCAGACGCAGTCGCGCCTGGTCAAAACCGAACTTCGTTACCGCAGCATTTTTGAGAACTCGGTCGTGGGCATGTTCCAGACCTCGACTGATGGCCAGTATCTGGCCGCCAATCAGGCGCTGGCGAATCTTTATCGCTATGACTCTCCCGATGATCTGATGGCCGGCATCGCCGACATTGGTGCCTCGCTCTATGTCGAGCCAGCGCGGCGGCGTGAGTTTTCACGCCTGATCCAGGCGCAGGGCAGGGTGATCGATTTCGAATCCGAAGTCTATTGCCGCGATGGTGCCCGTATCTGGATCGCCGAAAACGCCCATGCCGTACGCGGCAATGATGGCGAGGTGCTCTATTACGAAGGCACGGTCGAGAACATTACCGAGCGCCGTCAGCATGAAGCCGAGCTTGAGTATCAGGCCACTCATGACGCACTGACAGGGCTGCCCAATCGCAATTTGCTGGTCGACCGACTGGAGCAAGCTGTCGCCTATGCCAAGCGCTATGGATATTTTGCGGCGGTTGTTTTCATCGATCTGGATAACTTCAAGTTCATCAACGATAGTCTGGGCCATCAGGCCGGTGATCGTCTGCTGATCGAAATTGCGCGTCGTCTCAAAGCCTGCCTGCGTGATACCGATACCGTGGCGCGCTACGGTGGCGACGAGTTCGTATTGGTACTGAACAACTATTACGAGTCGGCTTCGATTGCAAAGCTGTTGGAACGCATACTGGCTGAAATTGCCCAGCCGGTAGATGTTGGCATGGATGGTCATTCGCAGGAACTGCTGGTGACCTGCAGTATCGGCGTTAGCCTCTTCCCTAGCGATGGCGACCAGGCCGCTACCCTGATCAAGAGTGCCGATGCCGCCATGTATCTGGCCAAGGAGCAGGGCAAGAGCAACTTCCAGTTCTTCACGCGCAAGCTCGGCGCTATGGCGACCGAACGCGTGATTCTGGAAAACCGCTTGCGCCGGGCGATTGAGCGAAACGAAATTCGCGTCGCTTATCAACCCAAGGTAGACGGCCGCGGTGAGCTGGTCGGCTTCGAAGCCCTGGCACGCTGGTACAGCCCCGATCTGGGCTTGGTCCCGCCGGACAAGTTCATCGCCATTGCCGAGGAAACCGGCCTGATCGAATCCCTATCCGAATTTGTACTGCGTACATCGCTGAGCCAGGCCTTGAAATGGAAAGAACAGAATTTCACCGGCATCCATATGGCCGTCAATCTTTCGGCACGCTTGTTTGAAAGCTCACGCGTGCATGGCATGGTCGAACAAATCCTCGCCGAAACCGGTCTGCCCGGCGAGTATGTGGAATTGGAGCTGACCGAAAGCACGGTGATGCGCGATGTCGAACACTTCGTCACCGAGCTGCATCGCCTGCGCGCTCTCGGGGTGAGTATCGCCATCGACGATTTCGGCACCGGCTATTCCTCGTTGGCTTATTTGCAGCGCCTGCCCATCGACACGCTCAAGGTCGATAAGGCCTTTGTGCGCGAGCTGGCGCAACGCACCGGCCACGTCAGCATCGCTGCCGCGATCGTGTCTTTAGCGCGTAGCCTGGGCCTCAAGGTGGTTGCCGAAGGTGTGGAAACCGAAGCCCAGTACAAACAGCTAATAGGCCTGGGTTGCAATGAGTTCCAGGGTTATCTGTTCTCTACGCCTCTGCTGGCTGAGGAACTGGAGCGTACCTTCCTGCCACGCTATCAACAACTGCCAGTCGAAGGCGCGGCGTCCTCTACAACTTCCTAGAGTGAGCATTGAATACGCAAAACAAAAAATCCAGCATCGCGCTGGATTTTTTGTTTCATTTATCGCTATAGTCTGCTGGGAGACTGAGCAACATCAAGCCCAAGTTCAAGTAAAGCCTGAATAGCTTGTCGACGTCACACACAAATGCCATTGAATTTCAGATTGCAATCAATCCAATCCTTTGAGAGCTTTCAAGAGCAAACATCATGATTAATAAAATTTTATTTTTTCAATTGACGTCTACTTCACGTTAGGCCCATGACTCGAATTAGCATACTTGG
>DATJIB010000301.1:0-3458 GCA_035493575.1 Rhodocyclaceae bacterium
CGAACATTACGATCAGGCCATTACGCTTCCGAACTCCTGGAAGTCGGCGCTGGTTCCTTACTTCGCCAACATTCCGCTCCGCACCGGCTATCAAGGCGAAGCACGTTATGTGCTGTTGAATGACAGACATAAACTAGATACCGACAAGCATCCGCAACTGGTACAGCGCTACGCGGCTCTGGCCGGACCACTGGATGGCCAGTTGCTGGAGGCGCGCCTGCAATCCACTGATGAACAACAAGCTGCGGCGCTTACCGCGCACGGTTTAAGTGCTGATGCTCACCCCGTCATCTTTTGCCCCGGCGCCGAATACGGCCCCGCCAAGCGTTGGCCCGCCGAATACTATGCCGAGCTGGCGCAGCAATTCGGAACACCTGAAGCGCCTGTATTACTCCTTGGCTCACCCAAAGACGCGGAAGTCGGTGAGGAAATCGTTGCCGCCAGCAAGGGCAGCGCACGCAACTTAAGCGGCAAGACCTCCCTGTTCGAGGCCATTGACCTGATTGCTGCCTCCCGCCTGGTGGTCAGCAATGACTCGGGCTTGATGCATGTGGCGGCTGCCTTGCAGCGTCCGCAAGTGGCCCTGTACGGCTCATCCAGCCCCGGCTATACGCCTCCGATGAATGCGCGTGCCCAGATCGTCAGTCTCAATGTCGAATGCAGTCCCTGCTTTGAACGCGTCTGCCCACTCGGCCATTTCAAATGTATGCGCGAAATGACGCCGGCATCTGTTGCAAAGGCGGCAGAGGCAGTAACATAGCTGCACTTCGCCTACTGGATGCCATAGCCGTATGCCGCCCATCAAGAAAACCATTTTCGGCAGCCCGCAAGATGTAGAGGCTGCATTTTACGAAGCCCTCTCGCGCGGCGATCTGGAATCGATGATGGCGGTGTGGGCCGAAGATGAAGAGATCGCCTGTATCCATCCGGGCAGTGGCCGTATCAATGGTTATGCCGCAATCAAAGAGTCCTGGGCGCAAATCTTTGGCGGTGGCCAGCGTCTGAATGTTCAATTCACATTGCAAAGCCGGCATCAGGATCCTTTGACCGCCGTGCATAGCGTGATTGAAGATATCGCCTTGCAGACCAAGCCTAGCGAACACTCTCCCATCATTGCCACGAACATTTACGTACGTGGCGCCATGGGCTGGCGCATGCTGGTGCACCATGCTTCGCCCGCGCCACCAGAAACACACTCTGACGCCAACCAGACTTTGCACTGAGTTCAAGCTGAAACACCTATCTTATAAAGCGCCGGCCTGGCTGCCCGGCGCACACCTGCAAACCGTCTGGCCCCTGCTTTTGCGTAATCGTCTGTTACCGCAATATCGGCGCGAACAGCTCGATACGCCTGATGGCGATTTCCTTGATATCGATTGGATCGACGGATCAAGTCGCGATGCGCCGCTGCTTGTGCTCTTTCATGGATTAGAAGGCAGTTCCGCCAGCCCCTACGCTCACGCCTTGATGCAGGCTGTTCAGACACAAGGATGGCGCGGCGTGGTGGTGCACTTTCGCGGTTGCTCGGGCCGGCCCAATCGGCTGCCGCGCGCCTACCACTCCGGTGACTCGGCCGAAGTTGCCTGGGTACTGGCACAACTTCAACAACGCCAAGCTGGTGCACCGCTTTTTGCGGTAGGCGTATCTCTCGGCGGCAATGCCCTGCTCAAATATCTGGGCGAACAAGGTAGTGCAGCCCGCCACATTGTGAGCGCCGCAGCAGCCGTCAGTGTGCCGTACGATTTGGCAGCGGCGGATCGGTGTTTATCCCGTGGCATTGCGCGCCTGTACGCACGACATTTCCTGAAGACTTTGATTCCGCAGGCGCTCGCCAAAGCGCAGCGCTTTCCGAATCAGCCAGGCTTGAACCAGCCCGAGCGCATACGCAACGCCAAAACCTTGCGCGAATTTGACGATGCCGTCACGGCCCCGCTGCATGGCTTCCGTGATGCTGATGACTACTATACTCAAAGCAGTAGCGGACAATATGTCGCACGCATTGCCGTTCCTGCCTTGCTGCTGCATGCGCTGAATGATCCGTTTTTACCGCCAACGGAGATTCCGGTACGCGCCACATTGCCCGCTAACGTGCATCTGGAAACTTCAAGCGACGGCGGGCATGTCGGCTTTGTCAGCGGATATTTTCCCGGGCAACTGAACTGGCTGCCAGAGCGGCTTTTGCATGAATTTTCCCGGTCTGTTCATTCAACAGAATCGTAGCAATCGCGTAGCATAATCACCTATCCGAATTCATTCGTTTGAGCCCAACATGACACTCCCAGCAGCTGAAATTTTCAAAGCCTACGACATTCGCGGCATCGTCGATAAAACCCTCACCGTGGATGCCGTGCGTGCTATTGGTCATGCCTTGGGCAGCGAAGCCGTGGCACGTGGTCAGAAGAGCATTGCCGTGGGCCGTGACGGGCGCCTGTCTGGCCCATCCTTGGCTGCAGCTTTAGCCGAAGGCATTACCGCTGCCGGTGTGGATGTAATTGATATTGGCTGCGTACCGACCCCACTTAGCTACTTCGCCGCTTATCAGCTCGGCACCCACTCCTGTGTATCGGTTACTGGCAGCCACAATCCGCCTGACTACAACGGCCTCAAGATGGTGCTCGGTGGCGAGACCCTATATGGCGACATGATTCAGGGCTTGCGCAAGCGCATCGAGACCAATGATCTGGAGATGGGGCAAGGCAAGATCACCCATGCGGATGTCGCCAAGGACTATATCAAGCGCATCGTCGGTGATGTCAAACTCGCACGCAAGATGAAGATTGTTATCGATGCTGGCAATGGCGTTGCCGGTGGTATTGCGCCAGAACTATTCCGCAAACTCGGCTGCGAAGTGATCGAATTGTTCTGTGAGGTGGATGGCAATTTCCCGAACCACCACCCCGATCCGTCCAAGCCGGAAAACCTTAAAGACGTGATCCGCATGCTCAAGGAAACCGATGCGGAAATCGGCATCGCCTTCGACGGCGACGGCGACCGGCTCGGCGTCGTCACCAAGGACGGCGAGATCATCTACGCCGACCGCCAGCTGATGCTCTTCGCCGCCGACATCCTGACGCGCAATCCGGGCGCCGAGATCATCTACGACGTGAAGTGCTCGCGTCTGGTTGAGGAATCGATCATCTATCAAGGCGGCAAGCCTCTGATGTGGAAAACCGGACACGCCCTGGTCAAGGCCAAGCTTAAGGAAACCGGCGCGCCGCTGGCCGGCGAGATGAGCGGTCACATGTTCATCAAAGAACGCTGGTTCGGCTTTGATGACGGCCTCTACGCCGGCGCCCGTCTGCTCGAGATCATCTCGCGCTGGAAGGACGCCAACTGGCCGTTAAAGAATCTGCCCAAGTCCACCTCGACGCCGGAACTCAACGTCAAGATGCAGGAAGGCGAACCGCACAAACTTCTCGAGATCGTGCAGAAGCAGGCCAAGTCGCTGTTTCCGGACG
>DATJIB010000302.1:0-2315 GCA_035493575.1 Rhodocyclaceae bacterium
TGGTGGCGCTTGAGTGCAGGATATACATGGCTCAAGGAAACCCTGCAGCTCAAGCCGGGCGGCGTTGACCGGACCGCGCCTTCAGCTGCAGGCAAAAATCCGGAGCATACCTGGCAAGTCCGTTCGTCATTCAATCTCACACCGCAACATGAATTTGATATTTCGGTCCGGCATGTATCCTCATTGACGAGCCCGGATTCCATTCCCGCCTATACCGCGATTGATGCTCGATTCGGCTGGAAAATTCAACGCAATCTTGAGCTTTCCGTCATCGGCACCAATCTCTTTGGCTCTGAGCATACCGAATATGGTTCGTCCTTATATCGCGCCGAAATACCTTCGAGTGTCTTTGTGAAGCTGGTATGGCAGCAGGATTGACGATGCCGCAACACCTTTTCATTCGCAAACATGGCAAGCATTTACGCGCCAGCATAGGTATGGTTGCACACGGCACTTGCATGCTTTATGGCGGGTGAACTAGAATCAGCGCCATGCGCAAGCTGATCCTGACCTTCCTGATGCTGTTTCTGCCCCTGCAGTGGACTGCTGCTTTGGCCGCCGACTGCTGTCTGCGCCATACGGAGCAGAGCCAGCAGCACAGTCAGATGCAGGTGGACGGTCAGCATGAGCATCATATGCAGGACCATGCGCATCACCAGTCATCCAAGACGGATGGCAAGCAGACGGCCAACAATGATTGCGGCATGAACTGCGTCGGCTGCCATGCCCACCACTGCGCCGCGGCTATTTTCTCCATGAGCGAGTTTGTGCCGGTGCGACCATCCGGTGTTGTCGCTACGCCTTATCTTTCACGCATCTCCAATCCGCTGCCGGACAGCCTTTATCGTCCGCCGCTATCTCTTCTCGCGTAATCCCGGCGGGACACCCCTGCGTCTGATCGACGCAACCATCACTGTTTGACCGTCTCGCCGGATTTTCATTGATCCGGGTTCGTGCTCGCCTTGCGTTGGCGCTGACCCGTTGAGGACGAGAATTCGATGCGTACAGTCGCACAAAAGAAATTGTGTCTGGCCTGGTTGGTGCTGATATTGACCGGTGCCAGTCATGCGCAAGGCAATGACAACCTAAGCCTCAAACAGGCTTTTGATGCCGCTTGGGCCCGCCAGCCCGAAGCGCGCGCGGCCGAGACTCGGCGAAATGCGGCCGATGCACGTCGTGATGCAGCCGGCAATTGGTTGGCGGCGCAGCCAACGCTGGGCTTGTCAGACAAGAGCGATCGCTTCAAGAATAATGATGGGCGCCGCGAATATGTGGTGGGCGTTGATTTGCCCTTGTGGCTGCCCGGTGAGCGTAGCAACACGCAGGCGCTGGCTGAGGCCGAAGGTGAGGCCATCAACAGTCGCTTGCTGGCGGCGCAGCTACGCGTTGCGGCGCGCGTGCGCGAGGCGTATTGGAATGCGGCCCGGGCCCGTGTTGAGCAGGAAGTGGTGCAGGCGCGTCTCAAACTGGCCGAGCGCTTGGCCGGTGATGTGGCTCGCCGCGTTAAGAGTGGTGATCTCTCCCGCGCTGATCAACATCAGGCCGATGGTGCCGCGGCCAGTGCCGCGGCCGCGTTGGCAGAAACGCAAAGCAGTGTGGCGCAAACTACTCAGGTTTTACGCGCGCTCCTGGGTGGGGCACCGCATAGCGTGCCTGAACAGCCCGCATCAGAAACCATTCCCAGCGTGACTGTCGCAAGTGCCAAGCACCCAGCCTTGCGCGAAGTGGAAGATCGCGCGGAACTGGCCCGCCGCAACAAGGCGCTGGCGAGTGTGCAAAACCGCGCCAATCCATTGCTGACGGTGGCAACCACGCGTGACCGGGATTCCTCTGTCGATGCCTACGGGCAGACTGTGACCGTGGCCTTGCGCATTCCTTTCGGTGCCGATAACCGCCAGCGTGCCCGCATCGTCAATGCCGAAGCCGACGCTATAGAAGCTGAAACGCAATTGGAGCTGGATCGGGAAGCGCTACTTGGCAGCATTGATGCTGCCCGCGCCTATGTCGATGCCAGCCGTACCCAGCTGGCCGCTGCAGAACGGCGTGCCGTACTCGCACGCGAAACACGCGGCTTCTTTGACAAGTCCTTCCGTCTGGGTGAAAGCGATTTACCCACGCGCTTGCGGATTGAACTCGAAGCCTATGAAGCTGAACGTCAGTTAGCCCAGACCCGTATCGTCCTGGCGCAGGCCATCTCCCAATTACGCCAGGCGCTTGGCCTGCTGCCCGAATAAAGGATTATTCATGTTCAAGCATTTACGCATTTACGTCTTGAGTCTCTTGCTGCTGGGCAATGCCTGGGCGCACGGTGACGA